>NZ_JASDDA010000101.1:0-1150 GCF_030407645.1 Pseudoalteromonas sp. APC 3495
GTTTGGTGCCTTCGGGAACTCTGATACAGGTGCTGCATGGCTGTCGTCAGCTCGTGTTGTGAGATGTTGGGTTAAGTCCCGCAACGAGCGCAACCCCTATCCTTAGTTGCTAGCAGGTAATGCTGAGAACTCTAAGGAGACTGCCGGTGATAAACCGGAGGAAGGTGGGGACGACGTCAAGTCATCATGGCCCTTACGTGTAGGGCTACACACGTGCTACAATGGCGCATACAGAGTGCTGCGAACTCGCGAGAGTAAGCGAATCACTTAAAGTGCGTCGTAGTCCGGATTGGAGTCTGCAACTCGACTCCATGAAGTCGGAATCGCTAGTAATCGCGTATCAGAATGACGCGGTGAATACGTTCCCGGGCCTTGTACACACCGCCCGTCACACCATGGGAGTGGGTTGCTCCAGAAGTAGATAGTCTAACCCTCGGGAGGACGTTTACCACGGAGTGATTCATGACTGGGGTGAAGTCGTAACAAGGTAGCCCTAGGGGAACCTGGGGCTGGATCACCTCCTTATACGATTTAGAACTTATTTGTTCGTAGTGTCCACACAGATGATTGTTAGTTAGTTTGCTCTTTGGGTTAACTAATTAATATGCTCTTTAAAAATTTGGAAAAGCTGATAATAAAATTCGTATGAATAACAGTGTTATTTGTACAGAGTTTTCAAAAGTAAAAAAGAATGATAGCAGTATCATTCAGTGCCATTTAATAAACGTTTACGTTTGTTGATTGGTATCTACTTTAGTATTCAATATTAACTTCTGGCGAAGTTAAACTGTCACAAAACAAAGACCCGTTTGGGTTGTATGGTTAAGTGACTAAGCGTACACGGTGGATGCCTTGGCAGTTGGAGGCGATGAAGGACGTATTAACTTGCGATAAGCCTAGTCAAGCTAGTAAAAAGCACTTGAGACTAGGATTTCCGAATGGGGAAACCCACCTGCTTGCAGGTATCGTTAACTGAATACATAGGTTAACGAGGCGAACGCGGAGAACTGAAACATCTAAGTACCCGTAGGAAAAGAAATCAACCGAGATTCCGATAGTAGCGGCGAGCGAAATCGGAACAGCCCTTAAGCTTATTATGTGTTAATGGAAGGCTCTGGAAAGTGCCACGATACAGGGTGATAGTCCCGTA
>NZ_JASDDA010000102.1:0-1058 GCF_030407645.1 Pseudoalteromonas sp. APC 3495
CCATTGGTGCATTATCCCAACAATTTCCGCGCCTGCTCATACTTTGTGTAATTTTATAGCGCCATAAACGTTGACGATATTTTAAACTTGTATAATGACTCCCCTGGTCTGAATGAAACATCAGTCCTGTCGGTTTTCCTCTGCTTTCATACGCGAGTTCAAGCGCTTTTAGCGTTAAATTAGTATCTGGCGACAACGACATGGCCCAGCCAACTACTTTACGTGCAAATAAATCAATAACAACGGCTAAATAAGCCCAGCGATTACCTACCCAAATATACGTCACATCACCGCACCACACGGTATCTGGCTCAACAACATCAAATTGTCTATCAAGCAGGTTTGGAATTTCAAGGTGTTCATTACCACCACGTTTATATGAATGTTGAGGTACTTGGCAGCTTTCAAGCTTTAATTTAACCATTAGCTTAGCAGCACGATAACGACTCAATTCAAAATCATTGTTCGTTGCTATTGCCGCGATTGTCCGCGCCCCAGCTGAGCCGCCGCTCATTGCATGTATTGCTTTAACTTCAGCCTCTAGCCTTACTTGCTCTGGCGTTGGCGTTGTATCCCGTATAGCCCAATATTTATAGCTGCTCCGATGCACATTGAATACGTTACACAGCACGCTAATTGGGTAACGCTCTCGTTGGTTTAGTTTCTCAATTAACGAGAATTGTTCAGGGAGTCGGACATCAAGAGAGCGGTAGCCTTTTTTAATATATCCTTTTCTAATTCAATGCGTTGGATTTGCTTTTTAAGTTCGCGGATTTCAATTTGTTCGGGCGTCATTGGTGAAGCAGATGGTGACTGACCATTACGCTCTTGCTTTAATTGAGTAACCCATTTACTGACGGTTGATTTACCCACCCCCATAGCCTTGGCTGCATCTTCTTGTGTATAACCTTGGTCCACCACAAGCTGAGCCGTTTCTAATTTGATTGCCGCAGAGTATGTTGCGCGTTTTAATTTCGTCATTTTTTCACCCAAATTTGTATGCTTATTAGCATAACATTTCTTTCTTAATGGGTGGCCAAAATCACTGTACCACTACA
>NZ_JASDDA010000103.1:0-1002 GCF_030407645.1 Pseudoalteromonas sp. APC 3495
TCTTCTTTCTATAACGTTATCAACTGAAGTATCAAAATAAATATAATTATAAAAAACTAAATAAATAACGAATAGCTTCGCAAGCCAAATATACTTTGTCAAATCAAGAATACTAGCTGGAAGGCCATAGGTTGAGCCCCACGAAATAGAAATTAGCATTAGTAAACAAAATATGATTATTAAACCTGCACGTACTGGTACTTTAACACTGATAGTTACAGATTTAGATAATAGAAAAAATAAAAAAATTATTAAAAATGCCAGTAAATCATCAAACCTAATCCCAATAAAACCTGGAACCTTAACTGTTGGAGTTAATAAAAAAAAGACTGTAAAAAACACAGTCAATTTTCTTAAAATATTAAGCTTTTGCACATTAAACCTTATTTATAAAGTGTAGACTTTCTTGAGTAAATGAGAGACAACACTTCGAGAAAAGTTTAGACGAGCATACTCTATAATTTCTTCTTTATTAAATGGCGTCACAAGGAGCTTTGCCATATTATCAGTGAACTCCCTATCATCTTTAGCAATAAATCCAACGCTACTATTAACAATAGATTCGCTACCGCCATTTTGTAATGAAAGTATAGGCAACCCTGCAGCCATAGCTTCAATAAGAACAACACCAAACGTTTCACTTTTACTTGGGAGTACAAAAAAGTCTGATTTCCATAGTAACTCTCTTACTTCATTCCTAGGTAATTTCCCTAATAAAAAAACATTATTACAAAGCCCTAATTCACTAATTAGCCTTTCTAGACTTTGCCTCTCAGGACCCTCGCCAGCTATAAATAATTTTATATCCTTAAACCTAATAACTAGATTTTTTAACGCTTTAATAGCTAGTCTATGGTTTTTATTTTCAGTTAAATTGCCCACGGATACAAAAATAGCATCATCAACATTAAAATTACTGCTATGTATTGGTTGAAAATAGCTAGTATCAACTACATTGGGAATATAATAAAACTTTTCATTATATTGTTTTGATAAATGCTG
>NZ_JASDDA010000104.1:0-868 GCF_030407645.1 Pseudoalteromonas sp. APC 3495
CTGTTTATAATAGCTAAAATAGTAATAATCGATGAGGTTAGTGTGCAAATAACACAAGGTATGGAATATTTTTTTTCAGGGTTTAAGTTAATTAGTCAAAAAGGGCTAAAACGCTTTGTACTTATACCCCTACTTATTAATATTTTATTATTTGGTAGCTCCTTATTCTTTTTATTTGGCTGGCTTAGTGATGGCTTTAATGCCGTAAACGCCATGCTCCCAGAATGGCTAAGTTGGCTCGAATGGTTAATGTGGCCAATTGCTGTGCTGGTGGTGCTGTTTAGTTACAGTATGTTATTTACCGTTATTACTAACTTTATCGCCGCACCTTTTAATGGCTTACTAAGTGAAAAGGTAGAGCTTTACTTAACTGGTCAAAAAATTAACGACGACGGATTAGCTGATTTAGTTAAAGATGTTCCGCGAATGCTGGGCCGGGAATGGACTAAGCTTTGCTACTACCTCCCACGCGCTATCGGCTTTTTTATTTTATTGTGGGTACTACCTGTAATAGGCCAAGTGCTATGGGTGCTTTTTACCTGCTGGATGTATGCGGTGCAATATAAAGATTATGCTTTTGATAATCACAAAATTAGCTTTACACAAATGAAAAATGACTTAAAAAGCAAACAAGGGTTATCTTATGGGTTTGGCTTTGCCGTGATGCTGCTAACCGCTATCCCATTTGTAAATTTAATTGTTATGCCTGTGGCGGTATGTGGTGCCACACGATTATGGGTTGAAAATTACCGACCACAATACCGTAGTTAAAATAAAAAATGGGCCACTTGGCCTAATGCCAGTCAGTTAAGAACTGACTGGCATTTTCTTTTATAGGGGTACTTATTCGGCTTCTTTCTTATCACCC
>NZ_JASDDA010000105.1:0-791 GCF_030407645.1 Pseudoalteromonas sp. APC 3495
AAGGGTGATAAGAAAGAAGCCGAATAAGTACCCCTATAAAAGAAAATGCCAGTCAGTTCTTAACTGACTGGCATTAGACTTAGTGTCGGCTTATTTATAAAAGCGGTAGACGCAGGATATCTCTTGTAAGGGTTAACCTATGACAGCCTGTTCGTAGCTAGAGGAAACGGCACATCTACGTGAGCAAGCTCTTCGTCTACATTAAAACGTTGTGGTGATATTATTTATAGACCGTAGCTTACAGGCGTTTAAATACTCATGGTGATTTTGAACTTCTCATTTACCCCTCTTTCATTTCTCTTTGTGCATTTAAGTTTTTAAGGGCGTTATTCACAAAGAGGTTAAGAGGCGCTGCGCTTTTAGAAAAGTGACTGAATGGAAGATTTGGCAGTATGTATCATTAGGTTTAACTGATATCTGAAAGCTTTCTCAAATTTCAGACATAAAAAAACCGACTTAATGTCGGCTTATGTATGAAAGTGCTGGGCGCAGGACGTATCTTGTAAGAGTGAACCTCCGACTGCTTGGTTCGCAGTAGGTTACTCTATCCACATCCACGCTTTGATTTATTTCAGGCACAAAAAAACCGACTTAATGTCGGCTTATTTATGAAAGTGGTGGGCGCAGGACGTATCTTCTAAGAGTGAACCTCCGACTGCTTGGTTCGTAGTAGGTTACTCTATCCACATCCACGCTTTGATTTATTCCAGGCACAAAAAAACCGACTTAATGTCGGCTTATGTATGAAAGTGCTGGGCGCAGGACGTATCTTGTAAGAGTGAACCTCCGAC
>NZ_JASDDA010000106.1:0-710 GCF_030407645.1 Pseudoalteromonas sp. APC 3495
GTTGACCTTTCAAGGTTAAATTTGCAGCAGTCTGTTTGGTATTTAGGCAAGGCAGAGCCTATGTGGTGTGGTATTCCTCATAAATAGGCGATAACGCAGCATCAATAACAAACAGGCGCTGAACTTCGGGTTCTGCCTAGGGACGATTTACTCTTTGTTGCTCGGTTTTTACTTAGTCCACTAGGTTACAAACCTCGCGCCGAGATTAAACCGCCCCTAGTTTGAACAAATTGTAATCCGCAAAGGTCAACAGACCCTAAGCTTTTCTTATCGTTTTTGCTTAATTAACTTAATTATTTTGTGCACAGGCATCTTTTTTCATCACCGTTCCTTGGCGTTAATACTTATTCAAAGTAAGCCATATGCGCAGGCCATAGTTGATAAAATTAAAAATAATTCACTCGTAAACAGTGCTAGCTTACTCAAAAGTGAGCCTATTTTTACGCAGTCAAGTGAGATGTTAATTTTTAGTATGTTGATTTTAAAGTGCTTTATATTTAATGACTGTGTTCATAGCAGTCACTGTTTTTGCTTAGGTGGCCAAACAAAGTTTACCTATAGGTAAGGTAGATAAAACGTCAGTAGATGCATAATATGAAAGCAAATACTGGTAACTATTAAATAATATATGCATTAATTTAAACCACTGTAAAAAACTATTAATTAATTTGCTTGTAAAAGGTAAATATCAGCAAGTTAATAAAGAATAA
>NZ_JASDDA010000107.1:0-680 GCF_030407645.1 Pseudoalteromonas sp. APC 3495
GTCATCTTAACGTTATCACCAGGCATTACCATTTCTACGCCTTCTGGTAACTGTACGTCACCTGTTACGTCAGTTGTACGGAAGTAGAACTGTGGACGGTAACCTTTGAAGAATGGAGTATGACGACCACCTTCATCTTTCGAAAGTACGTATACTTCTGAAGTGAATGTAGTGTGTGGCTTGATTGAACCAGGCTTAGCTAGTACTTGACCACGTTCAACGTCTTCACGCTTAGTACCACGTAAAAGTGCACCAATGTTCTCACCAGCACGACCTTCGTCAAGAAGCTTACGGAACATCTCAACACCAGTACAAGTAGACTTAGTCGTCTCTTTGATACCAACGATTTCAACTTCGTCGTTCACGTTGATGATACCAGCTTCAACACGGCCAGTTACAACAGTACCACGACCTTGGATTGAGAAAACGTCTTCGATAGGCATGATGAATGGCTTATCGATGTCACGCTCTGGCTCTGGAATGTAAGTATCTAGTGCTTCTGCAAGCTCTACGATTTTAGCTTCCCATTGCTCTTCGCCTTCAAGTGCTTTAAGTGCAGAACCTTGAATTAGTGGTAAGTCATCACCTGGGAAGTCGTATTCAGAAAGAAGTTCACGAACTTCCATTTCTACTAGCTCAAGTAGCTCTTCATCATCAACCATGTCACATTTGTTCATGAA
>NZ_JASDDA010000046.1:0-8415 GCF_030407645.1 Pseudoalteromonas sp. APC 3495
CAAAGCAAAAAGCCTAATACCTTTTACTTTTCTAATGCTCATAACGTTTGTATTTAGTCACTTTCTCTTTTTTCTCCAACCCTCGGTGGTAAATAAATCACTAAGATCTTATTGTAATGATATAACTGGATGAAGTGTTAGGTGTTAGAGCTTGCTGACGGCGGGTTGCGAACTACGGGTTTCGGGATTAGGCTCGTAACCCGCTCCTCGCTCCCCGCAGCCCGTTAACTTTCGCTGCGTCGTTTTTTAATCCGTTTTGGTGCTGGCAACTTATTGGTTAATAAAGCTAAACATAACACCACGATAAACAACATCGAATTAGCCCCCGCCTGTAGCGAATAATCAACCGACGAATGCAGCATCATTGCCACAATAGCTGTAGCACAACCAAACGCCACACCCTGATAAAGGGCCGTTTTGCGCGTTCGCATAGTATTAATACATAACCATAAACAATAAACCACTAACAGCCCCAATAACGCCGTTGCAGGAATACCCAGCTCAACTGCAAATTGCACATAATCGTTGTGCGCATTGTCGTAATAACCAGAGTAGGGCTCAGATTGATACGCAGGAAACGCAGTGTAAAAAGTACCGCCGCCCGAGCCTAATAACGGGTTATCTAAAATCAGTGGGATTGAGTCGCGTACAACTTCATCGCGAGTTTCCGATTGTAAACTGGTTTCGCTAATACGTTGTTTTACTTTTTCTACATCGAAAATGGCACCAATGATGATTAAATCGATAATAAAAAAGCTCACAATCAGTAACTTAAATGCCTTAGGCTTTTGTTTATAAACAAACAGCGCCAGTAAGCTCACTATAATTAAGGCGATAAAAAAGGCCGAATTACCCATGCGACTACGGGTTAAAATAAGCGCCACAATTATAATAATTAGCGATATACGCAAAATTATTTTAGAGCTTAATATAATCTCAGCCCAAGCACGTAAGGTTTGTTTTAAAGTAGGCTTGTAGCCGTTGTTAGTGCGTTTTAGTTCGCTAATTAACACACCAATGCCTAAGCATAAACACAGCGCTAAATAGTTAGCTAAAAAGTTAGAATAGGTAAAAGTACCAATAGCTCTGTCGGTGTGTTTGTAGCCAAATAAAGGGCTAACAATATCGGGCGATAAGTTTAAGTAACTAGCATACAAAGCCTGAAAAACACCAGCGCAAATGACGGCGTAAATTAATTTTTTAATACGATTTACATTATTACAGTAATTAAATATTAACCAGCTCAACATTATTAAAAAACTGGTTTTTAATAACATTTGTTTTGTTTGAAAAGCATCAACACTTACGCCAAATAACTGGACCCCGCACACCAAAGCAACAATGCCTAAGGCAGTAAATAACGGCCAAGTATATCGAGGAGGGAAAAGTGCTTGCTGGTTATTTAAAACACTGTTTGCCAAGTGAGTAATAAAGGTAAAGCTAGTTAAAATACCAATAGCTAAAATCGCCCAAGGCCTGTAACTACCTAAAGGAAGGGGGAGTAAAAATAAGATCAGGCAAATAAGAAAAAATATAAAACGATTCAAAATAAACTCAAACAAAGTAAAAACGCAGCCAATTGGCTGCGTTTGAATATACTAATAGTAAAAACTAGTTACCGACTTCAGATATACCGTTATCACCGCCTGTACCACCAGAACCTGGAGGTGTTGGTAATGTTGGTAAGCTGCCTACTGGCGGAGCAGGCTGACCTGCCCCAGGGCCTGCAGCAGTTGCTTCAGAAGCGGTTGTTGCATCAACACCTGCGGTAATTGCTGCTAGGGTAATTGCATCAGTATCTAAACCAGCATCCGAAAGAGCAGCTAAAAAGTCAGAAATTAATGGATTGTCTGCACCAAAACGTGCCACAACAGCAGCAACCATTGCATCTATGTCAGCAGCGCCACAAGCGCCATTAAGCAGTTTTTCGTCTAGCTTGATTTTTTCTTTATTTTTACAAATACGTTTAATCGCTTCTACTAAATCTTCGCGTAGTTGCTCTGGCGTAGTATCTGCTGTTACGTTATTAAGAATATCAATAATGCTATTTATGCTCACTTCTTGAACCACTGCATTATTATCCGTTTGTGCATAGGTTGGCAAAGCAGTTAGAGCAGACGCACTAGCTACTAAGCCAGCTAAAATTAATTTTTTCATTTCTCGTCCCTTGGTTGAGTACTAATTGCAAAATTTTAGCGCATCGGTGCAAAAAGTAAACTCTTTATTTACGCCATTTTCATTAGATTTAATAATTTTTGATGGTGGCAGTATTAAATTACCTTGTACCCCATCACATCCTAGGTATTCAAGTATTTCTAAAGTCTCGGTTTTTTCAATTAAACAGGCTAAAACTTTAATACCAAAGCCATGACAAATATTATTAACTGTTTGAATATAAAATTGACTTTGCGGGTTAGTTACCAAATCTTGAATGTAACTACCATCAATTTTAACGTACTCAATATCAAGACCTTGTAAATACCTAAACGACGTTAAGCTAGTACCAAAGTGTTCAATACACACATTAATACCCAGCTCTTTAATTGCATCTATATGTAAAGACGCAACATGCACGTTATAAAGCAAACCAATTTCATGTAGTTCAAACACTAAGTTTGTTTTAATTACCGGTTTAGTGTGCGAGTAAAGGGTAAGCCATTGTATAAAGTCGGCTGAATACAATGATGCTTTACTAATATTCAACGCAAACACATCATTAGGGTAGTGCTCTTTTACATCTACAAAGCTACGTATAATTTTTTTATCGAGTTCTTCGGTTAAATTTAACTTTTCAGCCATCGCAAATAAGTGACCATTATTTACCTTTTCGCCTTCATGAATAAAGTGTGCAAATACCTCAAAGTAACACTGAGAATCAGTTTTATTAGCTTGTTTAACAGGTTGCACCGAAAAACTCACTTCGCCAGCATTTATAATCGACTTAATTAAGGTACGCCATTGGTTAACACTAAATAATGACTCTTTATCGTTTTTATCAAACGTAGTGTCTTCACCTATAGTGCAACCAGTATCAAGTAGCGATAACACTTCACCTAAACTCGCTCCTTGCTCAACGCCAACAATGGCTAAATTAGCGTAACCGTTTATATGTAAGCTGTTTTCTTTTTGACTTAAATTATCAATGAGGTCTAGGCGGGCTTTATTTAAAAATAAAACGTCATATGGGGCCAGTAATACAAACGTACCCCCATTAAGCCTAAATATAGTTGAATTTGGTAACTCATCGGCAACATGCTTAAGTATTTTAGCAGCATCAAGCACATGCTGATCACCATCTTGGTAGCTTACCACTTGGTTAATATTATTTAACGAGGGTAGGGTAAGCATCATCGCGGTAATTGGCGTATCGTCAGTAATATTATTTACAACAGAATTAAAGTGGTTTTCAAACGACTTACGGTTACCCAACCCCGTTAACGAATCTATATAAACTTCTTCAGTAAGCGCTTGTGTTTGTTTGGTCAGCGAATCGAACGTACTTTGTAAGTTTATAACCATGTTATTTATGGCTTGGGTTACAGTGCGAAGCTCCCGTGCTACTGGTATTTCTTTATTTAAGGTAAAGCGTTTTCGAGTAACTAAAGTGGCTTGGTCTTCTACTGCTTTTAACGGCTTAAATACTGCGCGTAAAATTAAAAATGCAATAGCCAGCGATGCTGCTAATAGCAAAAATGAGCTATATAAGCTGCGGAGTGTGTGTTGCCACAATGTAAGGTAAGATTGCCCAGTATGGCTGGTTACATCAAGTGTGCCTGCCATCATCCAACCATTGTTTATTTCAGAATGCATAGTAGGTGCACTCAGTTCAACAGCGCTAATAAACCAACTAGGAACAGATTCAACGCGTTTAGGGTTTTGTAACTCAAATACTATATTATTTTGCACATCGGTAAATTTAATTTGGCTGTAATAACCAGAGTCAAAAATAGCGGTTGCCATAGTTTCGGCAATTACTAGGCTGTCGTCTTCTAAATAAGGAGATATAGAAAGCCCTAAACTGGTAGCGGTGTCTTGCGCATGGCTGGCCATTTGCGTTTGTAAATAATTACGGGTTGTATCCACATCGGTAATAACGCGTACACAAAATGAAATAACCGAAATTAATATGATCAAGCCATATACTTGAGTTTTTAAACTCAATCCATATTTAAATATTCGAGACATAACTACTAGTTCCTTTATTGTTACCGGCGGCGGGGGCAAGCTCACCTTGTTCAATTCGTTCAAGCATAGTGTTCCAAGCAGAAACGCCACGACTATTTTTAACCTTATTACCTAACCCTTTCGATTTGGCTAACCATAAACCTTGGCCATTAAAACTGTATATAGGTTTTAAATCGCCCCGATTGCTTGCAGGCACTAATTTTGTATTAAAGTTATCAAGCACCAGCGGTATTTGGTTTGGTTGTTCAAAGTATATAAGCACCATGTGTGGTTGATTAACCGTACGCTGGCGTACATACATAAAGCGTATTTTATCTTCGGGGATACCTAAAGCGATTAAAGTAAAATATTTAGCAATAACATAATCTTCACAGTCACCCATGCCCACACCTAGGCTTTCTAGAGGGGTGGCCCAGTAATCTTTTTTTTGCCAAAGTTCGTCATCGGTTTTGTACTTTATATGCTTATTAAAAAAATCATTAACTAAATGAATTTTTTGCCATTCGCTCTTATCGGCGGAGTCATCTATAAAACTCAGCCACGTTTTTATTCGTTGGTGGCCTGCATCGCCGTAAAACTGTTTGGCACGGCTTATTATATCGCTATTTCGCAGATGCAAAAGCATGTCTTGTGCACAAGCAAAAAAAGACACTAATATAATGATGCAAATTCCAACGCGCACAAAGCCCATCCCTAAAATGTTAACAAAGCCATTATATTCCCATTGAAAGTAAATTGATAGATTACAAAAAAAGCAAAAATAACCAGTTAACAAAAAATTAACCTAAAACAATCAAAAAGGCTGCTTTTTATATTGAGCGATTGTTTGTGTTGTGTATAATACCCGCCCATCTGGTTAGTAGTATTTAAAACTCGCTACTCGCAGCGGTATTTTATAAATAGCTACGTTATAACCAAAAGTAACTATAAAAGGAATTGAAGTGAAAGTATTAAAAGCAGTCTTGCCTGTTGCAGGCTTGGGTACCCGTATGTTACCCGCCACCAAAGCAACGCCAAAGGAAATGCTTCCACTAGTAGACAAACCTCTGATTCAATACGTTGTAAACGAAGCGGTAAAGGCCGGTATTAAAGAAATTATACTAGTCACACATGCTTCCAAAAACGCAATAGAAAATCATTTTGACACTAGCTTTGAGCTAGAAGCAACCTTAGAGGCCCGTGTAAAGCGCAGCCTGCTAGAAGAGGTGCGTTCAATAATCCCGCGAGATGTAAGTATTATTTCGGTTCGTCAATCGGCGCCGTTAGGCTTAGGACACGCAATACTTGAAACTCGCCCAATCATCGGCAATAACCCTTTTGCGATTTTATTGCCTGACGTAATTATCGATCAATATAAGTCAAATCTTAAGGTTGATAACCTAGCGCAAATGATCGACCGGTTTGAACTCACCCAACATAACCAAATTATGGTTGAACCTGTCCCACACGAGGAAGTGCACAACTATGGTGTGGTTGATTTGGCGGGTAAAAATATTGCGCCTGGCGAAAATGCAGCCATTACCAATATGGTTGAAAAACCAAATAATGATGAAGCGCCTAGTAATTTAGCTATAACAGGGCGTTATGTTGTATCGCCTGCTATTTGGGACTTGCTCGAGTTTACACCTCCAGGAGCTGGCGGCGAAATACAATTAACAGATGCATTACTGCAGTTACGTCATCTTGAAACAATTGAAGCGTATCATTTAAAAGGTAAGTCGCACGATTGCGGCTCAAAACTTGGCTATATGTTGGCAAATGTAGAGTATGCAATGCAATCAACCTCAATGGGTGAAGAGTTTACCAAGCGCGTCAAGCAATTGTTGGCGTAGTTTATTATATTTCAAGGATTTAAAATGAAAATCACTATCGCTGGTACTGGCTATGTAGGCTTGTCAAATGCTGTATTATTAGCACAACATAATGAAGTAATAGCTCTTGATGTAATACAAGAGAAAGTAGAGCTAATCAATAATAAAATATCTCCTATCTCAGATGATAAAATTGAAGATTTTCTTGCAAATAAAGAATTAAACTTAGAGGCTACAACAGATAAACATAGAGCATTTAAGAATGCTGATTATGTTGTAATTGCAACACCTACAGATTATAACGTTGAAAATAACTACTTTGATACAAGCTCAGTTGAAGCAGTAATCAAAGATGTTATCGAGATAAATCCTAAGGCAATAATGATAATAAAGTCTACAGTCCCTGTTGGCTTTACAAAGAGAATTAAACAAAAATTTTGTCACAATAATATTATATTTTCGCCCGAATTTTTAAGAGAAGGTAAAGCTTTACACGATAACTTGTATCCATCAAGAATAATTGTAGGTGAAAAGTCTGAACGGGCTGTGGTTTTTGCCAAACTTTTAGCTCAAGGAGCTATAAAAGAAGATATAGAAATTCTATACACTAACTCAACAGAAGCTGAAGCTGTCAAATTATTTTCCAATACGTATTTAGCAATGCGAGTCTCATACTTTAACGAGTTAGACACTTACGCTGAGACTCATGGGTTAGACTCAAAGCAAATCATTGAAGGCGTTTGTTTAGATCCAAGAATAGGTAACCATTACAACAATCCTTCATTTGGTTATGGTGGCTATTGTTTACCTAAAGACACTAAACAATTAAGAGCTAACTTTGAAGACGTCCCAAATAGTTTAATAAAATCAATCGTAGACGCGAACACCACAAGAAAAGATCATATAGCCTTTTCAATTATCAATAAAAACCCAAAAGTAGTAGGTGTATATAGACTTATAATGAAATCAGGTTCAGATAACTTTAGAGCATCTTCTATACAAGGGATAATGAAAAGAATAAAAGCTCGAGGTATTGAAGTAGTCGTTTATGAACCAGAATTACACGAAAGTGATTTCTTCAACTCTCAGGTAATAAATGATTTGGTAGAATTTAAAACCAAATGTGATGTCATTGTAGCAAATAGAATGGAAGAAGCTTTAAGCGATGTTGTTGATAAAGTATATACGCGCGACTTATTCGGCAATGATTAATTTTTAAGTGAGGTTTAGATGTTAATTTCTATTTGTTTATGCACATACAAAAGAGCTCACTTAATTAAAACACTTGAAAGCATCAATGCATTAACAATCCCTGATAACACAGAGATTGAGGTGATTGTTATAGATAATGATGAGGGCAAGTATGCAGAATCAATTGTGTTTGAAAAAAGCGATAATTATAGACATAGATTAACCTACATAAATCAACCAATAAAAAATATCTCTATTGCAAGGAACGAATATTTAAAAGCAGCAAAAGGAGAGTATATAGCCTCGCTAGATGACGACGAAATTGTTGATAAGGAGTGGTTAGTCAACCTTTTAAATACGGCCGTTAAATACAAGGCGAGCGTTGTTTTTGGTCAAGTAAAGCCTATTTACCCTAATCATACTCCTAATTGGATTGTACAAGGGCGTTTTTTTGATAGAAAGGTTAGAGAAACAGGCACTGAAGTAAGTAGCGGTGGCGCTGGCTGTACTTTAATCCGTAAAGAGGCTTTATTAAAAACAGGGTATACCTTTGATGCTAAGTTTGGAAAAACGGGTGGTGAAGACTCTGATCTTTTTTATAGATTACATAAAAAAGGGTTTAAACTTGTTTATTGCAAAGAAGCATTTGTATCCGAAGAGGTAGAATCCGAAAGGCTAAACTGTAAATACTTGTTTAAAAGAGCAATACGTATAGGTCAAACTTTTTCAAGGTATAGATTTACACTTATTGGTTTTACAGTGAGTAAATGTCTATACATTAGCAAAGCAATCTTAAAAATGTTTTTATATGCGTTTTTGAGTGTTTGCACTTTACCATTTGGAAAAGCTACATATATTACATATGTGTTAAAAATGCTGGATAATTTTGGGAAATGTTATTTTTTTGCCACTAATGATGACTTAGTTGAATTATACAAATGAATTTGGCTCAAAAATTTTTGCAATCGTATGGACTGTTCATAATATTTCTATTCTGTTTTGGCATATTAACACCAGATTTAGATGCAAAATTTTCTCTGATGGATTTAGATCTAGAGCAACAGTTAAACGCTAGTGCTGGGAGTAATATATTTAAACAATTATTATGGTCGTCTTTGTTTGTTTTTTATGTTGCCAGCTTCTTTTTAGCAGGTAGTTATAAAAAAGTTAGCAGAGATTTTTATTTAAAATCAGTACTATTATTGATGGTAGTTTTCATCTCTTTAAT
>NZ_JASDDA010000011.1:0-73519 GCF_030407645.1 Pseudoalteromonas sp. APC 3495
CGAGCGGCCAAAGGGATCAGACTGTAAATCTGACGGCTCAGCCTTCGCTGGTTCGAATCCAGCTCCCTCCACCACTTCTCTACCTTATTTCTTTTTATTCAAATACCCACTGTAAACTCATACCATGATTGTTTAACCAGTTACTTGCTTGTTTATAATCTGAATAAAATAATTCCACACGTTGCCAAAATTGAGCGCTGTGATTTAAATATTTTAAATGTGCTAATTCATGAACAATCACGTAGTCAATGACCCATGTCGGTGCACTTGCCAAGTGTAAGTTGAAGGTTACTTCACGCCTGCGATTACAACTACCCCAGCGACGTTTATACAATTGAATACGAATATTACTCGGTAGCTTTTCACCCATCAGCTGACAATAATCGTTAACTCGCATTTCAATATAACTTTCTAATTTCTCATGCAAAAACTGCTCTAGCAAACTTTGATACATTTGCGTTTGATGCTTTACACGTGAAGAAATACTCAGTAACAGCGTTTGGCTTTCATTGTGCTGCTGCCATTGAGTGCGTGCTGCGTTTTCAAATTGCACATTAACAGCTTCATTAAATAATTTAATACTCTGGGTTTTGAGTGGAAACTGTCGTGTATCGGCTTGAATTTGTTGCTTATGTAACTGAGCATCAATCCAGTTCTGTTTACTTAACAGCCATTCATTAATTTGTGTTTTCGTTACAAAATGGGGCGCATATACCGTAAGCTCACGTTGTGCGACTTTGATAGCCACTGTTTTTCTTTGCTTACTTCGCTTTAAAGTGTAATCCAACAATGAATGCTGCCTATTTATAATTAACCACTGGGTTTTATTTTACCTTGTACCATAACGGCTGATCTATAAATAATCCCCACTAAATGCCATTTTAATAACAATGCATTTAGTGCTACTCAATAAATAGTATGGTTTAGAGCTTAAAACACTTACGTTGCTTTTGTAATTTATAACTCAATACCTTGTGATTATTATTGTATTTTATATTAGACTGAATTTAAGAGTTATTATGTGAATGATTGATGTTAGCTAATTTTTTTATAAACGAACCAGATCCAAGCCTAATTATTAATGGTGTATACGACCCAAGTTTAGTGACACTATCTATACTCACCGCAATTTTTGCAGCTTATTTTTCTTTGCACGTTATCGATTTAGCAAATAATACACATTTTAAATCTTATCGAAAGTTAGCCAATATAACCGCAGCCTTAGTCCTTGCCGGAGGGGTCTGGAGCATGCACTTTATTGCTATGCTCGCATTTTCTTTGTGCACTACAATTGAATACGACCCCACACTCACTTTTGTGTCGTTTATACCGGCGTTACTGGCATGTACCATTGCTTTTTCTTGTTTGAAAACATATAGCTCTCACCCTCGTATTATCAATTTAATTCTAAGCTCTCTTTTATTTGGCGCGGGTGTTGGCACCATGCATTACAGCGGTATGGCAGCGATGCAATTAAGTCCTTTACTTCGTTATGATCCAATATGGTTTGGCGCTTCAATTGTTGTTGCAGTGCTGCTGTCTTTTATAAGTCTCTATGCACGTTTTCATTTACCAGCACACTTTAAAAAATTAACGCCTGTGCATAATCGTATTATTTGCGCCCTTATTCTTGGCCTTGCCGTGGCTGGTATGCATTATATGGGCATGGCTGCTACGCGATTTATTGCAACAAGCCCGATAATTAACGAGCAAACAAACCAATCACATCTAACCTTTATTGCTATTAGTGTGTCGTTCGCCACGCTTTTATTAACAGCGGTGGTTGTGATCATCAATGGCATGATCCGTTACAGAATGCTGTTGGGGAAAAAATCAGCTGAAGAGTCTCGCCTTGATGCTATTTTATCAACTGCCATTGACGGCATCGTTACTATCAATATTAAAGGCACTATTTTGAGCTTTAATAAAGCCGCAGAAACAATTTTTGGCTGGCAAGATAATGAGGTCATTGGCCAGAATGTAAAAATATTAATGGCTGATGATATTGCTAATCAACACGATGCTTTTTTAAAAAATACAACAAACCATGAGGTAAAACGTGTTATTGGTGTTAATCGCGATGTGTGGGCAAAACATAAAAATGGTCATCAATTTCCAATTCGCTTAGGGATTGGTGAAGTAAAGCAATTACAAACTGAAACATTGTTTGTGGGCTTTATTACCGATTTAACTGAGCAAAAAGCATTACAACAAAGCTTAATTGAAAAAGAGCGACAATATCGTACCTTGATGAACAATATGCCCGGTGTTGTATTTCGCTGCTTGTTAGATGAACACTGGAGTATGTTGTTTATAAGCCCAAGCGTCTATGAACTAACGGGTTATCGCGCTGAAGAGTTTACTGAGCAGCGTATTACCTTTGCCGAGCTGATTGTTAAAGAAGATGAAGCGGCTATTTCTTTAGCCATTGATCAAGCGGTTGCATCAACCAATCAATACTCAATTGAATACCGCATTCGCCATCGCAACGGCAATATTATTTGGGTACTGGATCAAGCAAGTATTGTCACAGGCTCTAAAAATGATGCCCGCTGGGTTGATGGCGTTTTGGTTGATATAACCAAACGCTATGAATATGAGCAAAGCTTAAAACAAGCTAAATACGAGGCTGAAGTAGCCGCGCAAGCTAAACAGTCTTTTATGGCAAATATGAGTCATGAGATACGTACCCCCATGAATGCAATTATTGGCTTTAGTGATATTTTGATAGATAGCCCGCTTAATAAAGATCAACAGAAGCAAATAATTACTGTTAATAACGCCGCGCGTTCTTTGTTGCACTTACTTAACGATATCCTCGACTCAGCAAAGTTAGAAAAAGGTAAACTCGAAATTCAAAATGTACATTTTAACTTGCAAGAATTACTCGACAATATTGTGTCGACATTTTGGCTGGATGCAAAACGTAAAGACCTAAAACTCAATTTAAAAATAGCTGACAATGTGAATCCATTTTATTTTGGTGACGATACGCGTTTACGCCAAGTGCTAACCAATTTAATCGGCAATGCGATAAAGTTTACCGAACGAGGCCATGTTACTTTGTCGGTTACTCATAACCCCAATCATCCTATTTTATTTGAAGTACAAGACACAGGTATAGGTATTGAAAAAGATCGTCTTGAGGCTATCTTTAAACCTTTTGAGCAAGCAGACGGCACCACAACTCGCCGATTTGGTGGCACAGGGCTTGGAACAACGATTAGTAAACAGCTGGTTGAGTTAATGGGTGGCCATATATATGCACAAAGTACCCTTGGCCAAGGTAGCTGCTTTTGCTTTACTGTCGCGCTTGAAAAAGGCGAGAAAAGTCAGGTACAGACCATTAGTAAAAACGTATTTAATTTACCAACATTAAAAATCTTAGTGGTCGATGACATTGAACAAAATATTGAGCTACTCACCATTATGCTCTCACAAGCTGGGCATCAGGTAAGAAAGGCTAATAATGGCTTTGAGGCCATTGAAATATTTAATCAACATCGCTTTGATATTATTTTAATGGATATTCATATGCCTAAATGCGATGGGATCAGTGCTACGGCATCAATTCGCTCTTTAGAGCAGCAAAAGCAACTAGAGCAAACCCCAATAATTGCTTTAACGGCCAGTGTGCTACAGCAAGACAAGCTAACAGCCAAACAAGCGGGTATGAATGGATTTACAACTAAACCCGTTGACATAAACCAGCTCAACTACGAAATAGCAAGAGTGCTTGGGCTTGCTATAAGCCAGTTAGAAACTGCAGATCCGATTAACTCAAAACTCCGTATAGATTTAGCTAAAGGTGAGAAAATGTGGGGCAGTAAAGAAAAGCACCTCAAAGAAGTCGCGCTCTTTTTAGCTCAGCATCAAAATAGTATGCAAACCTTAGCGGCCATTAAGCTAAACGATAAACATCATGCTCATATTTTGCATAATTTAAAAGGTCTTGCCGGTAATTTAGCGCTCAATAATTTATCTTACTTAATTACGCAAGCTGAAAAACAACGTGATATAACAAGTTATACTCAGTGCATATTAAAATGTCAGCAAGAGTGGCAGCAGCTAGCAGATGAATTATCACACTTACACATTGCTTTTAAAGAGAATAAATTACAAAAAGTAACCGTGTCAAATGCTGAATTTATTCACCAATTAACGCTTTTACTTAGCCAAGCTAAACGAGCAGAGTTGGACGATACGTTATTAAGTTATATTGAGAAAATAACACCAGAACAGCATAAAAATGCTATTTTAAGCATTTGTGAACAGTTTAATGAATTTGAATTTGATAATGCAAAAATAGAGCTCAATGCATTATTAACCACACTTAATAATTAGCTCTTCTGAGGACGACGATGGCTCAATCTATAAATCAGGCGCGAATATTAATCGTCGATGATGAACCTGCAAATTTAAAAGTAATGCGCGAGGTTTTAGCGAGTAACTACCGTTTGTCGTTCGCTAAATCGGGGCCATTAGCACTGCAATTAATTGAAAACGATCCACCGAACCTCATTTTACTTGATGTTATGATGCCAGATATGAATGGCTTTGAAGTGTGCAAAATTTTAAAAGCTAATCCTAAAACCGCACACATTCCGGTCATTTTTGTCACCGCACTCACGCAAGAACAAGATGAATCGGAAGGGTTTTCGCTAGGTGCGGTTGACTATATAACCAAACCTATTAGCCCTGCGATAGTAAAGGCAAGGGTAAAAACTCATCTTTCTTTAGTACAAGCCGAGCAACTAAAACAAGCACATGTAGATTTAGTTGAGCGATTGGGTCGCGCGGCAGAGTACAAAGATACCGATACGGGTGAACATATTGCTCGAATGAGTCAATACAGCAAGGTACTTGCTTTAGCGCTAGGAATGAATGAACAACACGCTGAGTTATTACGCCAAGCTGCACCAATGCACGATGTCGGAAAAATAGGCATTCCTGATTCAATATTATTAAAACCAGGAAAATTAACTCCAGACGAATTTGCACACATGAAGGAGCATGCTGCTATAGGAGCTAAAATATTGGCCAACTCACCCTCCCCTTTGTTGCAACTTGCCCACGTACTGGCAATTGAACATCATGAGAAATGGGATGGCACAGGCTATCCTAATGGATTGAAAGGCGAAGAAATTTCGATTGAGGGACGGATTGTGGCGATTGCTGATGTATTTGATGCACTCACATCAAAACGTCCTTATAAAGAGCCGTGGAGCATTGAGCAAACAATAGAACATATGCAGCACCAAGCGGGAAAACATTTTGACCCACATCTAGTTGAGCTTTTTATTGGTCAGATAGACGCTGTTCTAGCGATAAAAAAGGCTCATCAAGAACGCGATTAAATCGTCTCTTTTTTGAACAAATATTACTGCACAAAGTTCAACAGGACCTAGCCTCTTTTGGCATTGTGAGAGCCTAACGCTACAGCTGGAAAATGCTGTTTTATAATGCGGTAGTCATGGGAAGTGATCTCATGGCTATTCCCACTGTTATCTTTAAAATACATAGAAAAAGTCACGCCATGATCAGCCAGTATCGTTTTAATTTCAAGCTGCTCAAAATGTGCTAACCACGCTATAAATTGCTCACCGGTTGCAGCAAAAGCGATTCCTTTACTTCGCCCTGGCGCCTCAAATAAAGCTAAACGTGTCGATCCGTTTTCATCTTCAAGCGTTAAAGGGCCTTTGCCTTCTTCATTCCAAAATGCTAATTCCTCTACTACAGTAAAACCAAGCACCTTTTCATACCAATCAACGGCTTGGGTGAGGCTTTGAACATTTAAATGACAATGATCAATACCGCTCAATTTTGGCCTCACTGTCTTACCCTCCAATTTCAGATTTTAACTGCTCTAAAAAGTCATACATATAATCTGTTCTTCTAAGTGCTTCAGCTTTAGCTGAAGGTGTATTCATACTTTTTGCAATATGCAGCAACTTTATAAAAAAATGATCTAAGGTGTACTGTTTATCATCAGGTTCACGCTCTAAACAAAATGGATCATTAGGATTGTATAAAAGTCGGCTTATTGAGCCCCCCACTTTCATACAACGACTAACACCAATAGCCCCTAAAGCATCCATTCTGTCAGCATCTTGTACAATCTGTGCTTCAACGGTTTTAATAGCAATATTGGCGCTAAAACTATGCGCGGCAATAGCATGGTGAATATCATCAAATAGCGCTTCATCATAGCCAATAGACGCTAAAAAACTAATCGCTTTATCGGCAGCCATCGTTGAAGCTTTTGCCCTATCGGGATGGTTTTTTGCTACGGCCACACAATCATGTAACCACGCAGCAGGTAAAACAACATTCATATTGGCTTTTTCAGCAGTGCATAATTTAACTGCGACACGGACAACGCGTTCAATATGAGTGATATCATGGGCTACATCAGCATGGATAAGCGCTGTTATAAATTCTCTGCATTGCTGATCAAGTTGCTTTAATGAAGGGCTAAGGGCTAAATTGTTCACCGAGCTTCCAAAAATCTATTTAAACGAGGTTATATCCCCTACTTTAACGCGATTTATAAGGCCCTTGCAAAACATTCATTGTATGTTGCGCGTGGCTTGACTAAAATACAGCGCTTATTTATTACTACAGAGAAGCCCTATGTCATCTGCCGTTTACCTGCAAGCTGGTCGCGATAAATCATTAAAAAGAAAACACCCTTGGTTATTTTCTAAAGCCATCAAAAAAATTAAAGGTAAACCTGGATTAGGTGACACGGTAACCATACACGACAGTGAAGGTAAGTTTTTAGCCACCGCGGCTTACAGCCCGCATTCACAAATTCGCGCGCGCGTATGGAGCTTTGATGAAAAAGAAGTCATAGATCAACATTTTTTCGAGCGTCGCCTACGTCGTGCTTTAGAAGCTCGCAGTCATGCGATTGAAGAAGGTGGACTGACCGGTTTTAGGCTTTGCGCCGCTGAATCAGATTATTTACCGGGTGTTACCATAGATAAATTTGATAACACCTTGGTTTGTCAGTTACTCAGTGCCGGTGCTGAGCGCCACAAAGGTGAAATTGTTGGCGCATTAATGGCTATTTTCCCAGGCTCAAATATTTATGAGCGCTCAGATGTAGATGTGCGCACTAAAGAAGGCTTGGAGCCAATTAAAGGAGTGCTTTGGGGTAATGAACCCACAGCGCCAGTTATCATTGAAGAAAATGGTTTAAAAATTGAAGTTGATATTCTTGAAGGCCATAAAACCGGCTTTTATTTAGATCAACGTGATAGCCGTGCTGCGCTGGAGCGTTTTTCAAAAGATAAAACCGTATTAAATTGCTTTAGTTATACGGGGACGTTTTCTCTTTATGCCCTGCGTGGTGGCTGTAAGCATGTAACCAATGTCGATGTTTCACAACCAGCTCTTGATACAGCAAAGCGCAATGTTGAACATAACAACCTTGATTTAAATAAAGTCGACTTTGTAAAACAAGATGTATTTAAGTTATTGCGCCAATACCGTGAAGACGGCGTGATGTTTGATACGATTGTGATGGATCCGCCTAAATTTGCTGATAATAAAGCGCAGTTAACTGGGGCGTGTCGGGGTTACAAAGATATTAATATGATTGCGATGCAAATATTAAAACCAGGCGGCACACTGCTTACTTTCTCATGCTCTGGTTTAATGGAACAAAATTTGTTTCAAAAAGTGGTTGCAGATGCAGCACTTGATGCAGGTAAAGATTTACTGATCATGGAGCGCTTAAATCAAGCAGCTGACCACCCTATTGCGGGCAGCTACCCTGAAGGCTTTTATCTTAAAGGCCTTATTTGTAAGGTTTACTAAACACTAATTTTAGTTAAACTCAATAATTTCTAGCCCTGCGGTTATCGTGCCATCCTCTTCTGTGCTGGCACGTATCACCTTTGCAGTGGCTTTTAACGGTGCAATGCTTGGATGGGTTGATGCAATATCAACCGATAAAATTGAGTTAAGCTCTAATAAATCATCGAGCTGCAAGGAGAGCCCTGTTGCACTTAAGTCAAGGCAGGTGCCTGTGTAACTTAGTCCTGCGACGGGCTCAATCGAGGTTAACTTAGCGGGTGTGTTAACCTGCATACGTCTGTAGTTTCGCTTATCTTCAGTAAACATAATTCCCTCTACACAATATTATTAATTTTTTCTCGTAGTACGGCGATAGAAAAAGGTTTTACAACGTAAGCATCACACCCTGAGTCAAAGCCTGCTTGTTGCTCAAGCTCTGACTCAAGTCCTGATATCATCACCACCGGAATGTGTTTTGTCTCTGGCGTATGTTTAAGTAGGCGACAGGTATCATAACCATCAAGCCCCGGCATACATACATCAAGCAAAATAATATCAGGCGGATTAGCAATGGCAGATGCTAAACAACTTTTACCAGAATCAGCATAGCTTAAATCAAATGTTGATGCTAACCCTGCTTTGAGTATTTCAAAATTGAAATACTCATCATCAACCACTAACAATTGTCGCGCTTGGTGTTTTAGTAATGAGGACATAGCAATGTCATTTCCTTCTCAAGTTAGTCCCTTAGGGTCTGTTGACCGTTCAAGGTTGAATTTGCAGTAGCCTGTTTGGTATTTAGGCAAGGCAGAGCCTATGTGGTGTGGTTTTTACTTAGCCCACTAGGTTACAAACCTCGCGCCGCGATTAAACCGCCCTTAGTTTGAACGAATTTTAATCCAAAAAGGTCAACAGACCCTAGCTTAATAGCGAATAAAGGGATTATTCAATTTCTTTTATCGCATTTAACACACGTTTTGTTGAAATTGGATAAGGTGTACCTAAGGTTTGCGCAAATAAGGATACGCGTAATTCTTGCTGCATCCAAAAAATAGCCTCAACATCATCAGGCAATGGCATTCCTTTAGGGGTTTTATTCGTCAGTTTTTTATATTCTTGCGCCACTTTTTCAAGCTCTAGTACACATAATCTATCACGATTTGGGTCAACGGGTAGCTTTTCTAGTCGTTTTTGAATCGCTTTTAAGTAACGAATTAAATCGCCGAGCTTATCCGCCCCATGCTGGCTCACAAAACCTTTAAAAATAAGCGATTCTAACTGAGATTTAATATCGCCATGGGCAGTGATCATGGTTAAATCTACTCGCCCTTTCATTTTTTTATGCAGCGCATGAGCAATACTCAGTACTTGCTCTACTTGGGTTGCAATTGCTACTACGGTGTCGCCTAATTCGCCGCGAATATGCTCTTTAACCGTTTCAAATGCATCACTTGTACGAATATCACCATATTTAACTAATAGGCTATCAACACCCGATGCAATGCAGTCATCTATTAAATCGGCAATTTTACCAAAAGGATTAAAGTACAACCCTAGCTTAGCCTTGTTTGGTAAATTTTGCTGCAGGTATTTAATGGGTGATGGCACGTTTAATAACACTAAACGACGCAACCCCTGCTGGTGCGCTAATTGCGCTTTAATTTCGTTATCGAATAACTCCACTGCCGCCGTTGATTTTTTATCCACCAGCGCAGGGTACGCTTTAATTTCGTACTGACCTTGCTTTTTCACATAGGATGTTGGTAACTCTCCAAAATCCCACTGTGTTAAATCGGTTTTTTCTATGCCTTTGTCGGCGACTTTAGATAAGGTGTCGGAGACCTTGCCTTGTAGCTGCGCTTTAAGTTTAGCTAAATCGAGTCCACGTGCCAGTAGCTTGTCGTGTTCATCGCGCACTTCAAATTGTAGCCTTAAATGCGGAGCAAGCGCAGTTAAATCCCACGCCTCAGGGTCTACACGGACGCCGGTCATACGCAGTAATCGATTGCTTAGCGAGTCGATTAACGAGCCTTGTAATGGCTCTATAGCCGCTAACACCGCATCGGCATAATTGGGCGCAGGGACAAAGTTACGACGCAATGACTTTGGTAATGACTTAATTAACCCACAAATTAACTCATGACGAAATGCCGGTATATGCCAATCAAAGCCACTTTCTTGCACTTGGTTTAACAGTGCAACGGGTATTTGTACGGCAACGCCATCAACCGCTTGGCCTGGATCAAAATGATAAGTAAGCGGCAACATTAAGTTATCTTGTTGCCATGTATCTGGATAGTCAAATTCGGTAATGCTACTTGCACCATGCTGCATGAGCTCTTCACGCGTCATGTGCAGATAGCGTTTGTCTTGCTGTTTTTGTGTTTTATACCACTTAATAAACGCAGCACGATTGTTAATATCGCTGGGTATTTTCTTCTCGTAAAACTCAAACAAGGTTTGCTCATCAACTAAAATATCGCGCCTACGAGATTTGTTCTCGAGCACTTGAATATCTTCAATTAATTCGCGGTTATACGCTAAAAATGCTTCATTGAGTCCCAGCTCTTGTTCAACCAGCGCTGTGCGAATAAATAACTCTCGGCTTACTTTAGGGTCAATATTGCTGTACACACAGCGGCGTTTATTAACAATTAATAAGCCATACAAAGTTTGCTGCTCAAAGGCAATCACTGCACCGGGCTTTTTCTCCCAATGAGGCTCTGTGTAGCTGCGTTTTACTAAATGCTGAGCAAACGGTTCTACCCAGTTCACATCTATTTTGGCATTAATACGGGCATAGAGTTTACTGGTTTCTACCAATTCAGCCGACATCATCCACTTGGGGCTCTTTTTAAACAAGCCTGATCCTGGAAAAATATGAAATTGGCTATTACGTGCGCCTTTATACAGCTGCTTTTCGTCTTTAAAACCGATATGACTGAGCATGCCACTTAACAGTGCTTTGTGAATAAGCTCGCTGTCTGCAACATTAGTGGTGGCTTTCATTTTCATTTCATTGCACACAGTGCTGATTTGATAAACGATGTCTTGCCATTCACGAATACGCATATAGGCTAAAAAGTCTTTTTGACATAGCTTTCTAAACTGGCTATTGGTCAGCTCACTTTGCTGCTCTTCGAGGTAATTCCACAAGTTTAAAAAGGCGATAAAGTCAGAGTCTGGATCGTCAAAGCGACCGTGTTTTTCATTCGCGGCTTGACGTTTTTCTTGTGGTCGCTCGCGGGGGTCTTGAATTGAAAGCGCGGCAACAATAACGATCACCTCACGCAATGCACCCAGTTTATGTGCAGTTAGCACCATTTTTGCTAAACGCGGATCAACCGGCAAACGACTTAGCTCTCGCCCAGATTGTGTTAGGCTGGTTTTTTGATGACGCTTAGCCGCTTTTACCGCTTCTAACTCTTCAAGCAATGTTAAACCATCATTAATATTTCGGCTATCTGGAGCTTGCACAAAAGGAAATTGCGCCATATCACCCAGCCCTAATGCCAGCATTTGTAAAATAACTGACGCTAAGTTAGTACGCAATATTTCAGGGTCGGTAAATTCAGGACGTGATAAAAAATCGTCCTCTGAATACAAGCGAATACAAATACCCGCTTCAACACGTCCACAACGCCCCATTCGCTGATTAGCACTGGCTTGCGAAATAGGCTCTATAGGTAAGCGTTGAACCTTTGTACGGTAACTGTAACGACTAATACGCGCCGTACCCGGGTCAATAACATAACGAATACCTGGCACCGTTAGCGATGTTTCAGCCACGTTGGTTGAGAGAATAATGTGGCGGCGCGAATGCGGCGCAAAAATACGATTTTGCTCAGCGTTCGATAGCCTTGAATACAAAGGTAATATATCGGTGTGTTTTAAATTACGCTTACTTAGCGCATCTGCGGTATCGCGTATTTCTCGCTCACCGTTTAAAAAGATCAGAATATCACCGGGGCCTTCAGCGCAAAGTTCATCGACCGCATCAAAAATCCCCTGTAACTGGTCGCCTTCGGCTTCCATGTCTTCTTTTTGGATATCACTGATGGGGTTATAGCGTACATCCACAGGGAATGTCCGGCCTGATACTTCAATAATTGGCGCATCATCAAAGTGCTTAGAAAAACGTTCTGGATCAATGGTCGCTGAGGTAATAATAACTTTTAAGTCAGGACGTTTAGGAAGTAAATTTTTAAGGTAACCTAAAATAAAATCAATGTTTAAACTGCGCTCATGCGCCTCATCAATAATAATGGTGTCGTATTGATTCAAAAAACGGTCTTGTTGTATTTCAGCTAATAAAATACCGTCGGTCATCAGTTTTATATAACTGTTATTAGAAACCTGATCGCTAAAGCGAATTTTAAAACCCACTTGCTGACCAAGCTCGCATTGCATTTCTTCTGCAATACGATTGGCAACGCTACGTGCAGCTAAACGTCTAGGTTGAGTATGGCCTATATACCCATCAACCCCACGTCCTAACTCTAAACACATTTTAGGAATTTGTGTGGTTTTACCTGAGCCGGTTTCACCAGCAATAATCACCACTTGATTATTAGCAATGGCCTCTTTAATGGTGTCTTTTTTTTGACTGACCGGTAATTGCTCAGGATAAGTAACTTTAGGTAGCCCAGCTAAACGCTGCTCGCGAAGCGATTGACTGCGACTGATATCAGCCGTAATTTTTTCAAGCGCACTGGTAAGTTTTGCCTCGTCGGTAATTTTTTTTACGCCATGAAGGCGCTTTTTAAAACTGAATTGATCTTTTTTTAAGCACGTTTTTAGCTCGCCAAACAACTGACCTAGGTTTACCACCTGCATACCTTATAAAAATTAGTCAAAGAGCCCCGATTGTAGCAAATTAAATGGCTGGGGTTAATCCTGTAAAGGACATAACAATCAGCAGATTATTATATAAACCTCCAGCCACTAAAGAAAAACGCTTATTCGTCGCTAAAAATACCTACATAAGTCGCTTGCGTATTCGATTTACTCGCACGGTACATGCCTGTGGTGTTAAACGGCAGGCTAATATTGCCTTTTGTATCAACAATAATAACACCGCCTGTGCCGCCAATCGGTTTAAGCACCCCATTTATTACTTCATCCCCAGCTTGAGCAATGGTTTTACCTTGATATTTTACTCGTGCGCAAATATCGCTTGCCACATTATAACGAATAAAATATTCGCCATGGCCGGTTGCCGATACCGCACACGAGGCGTTTTCTGCAAAGGTACCCGCGCCAATAACTGGTGCATCACCAATACGGCCAAAACGTTTTGCGGTCATTCCGCCAGTTGACGTACCCGCGGCTAAATTACCTTGTTTATCCAGTGCCACCGCACCCACAGTCCCCATTTTATAATTAGCGGGTAACGCCTTGTGCGCTGCTTGATAATCTTTATTGGTGCTTTTGCTCGCCTCTAGTTTTTCCTTTGCTTTTAATAAAGCTTCATAGCGATGCTTTGTATCAAATATATTATTCTCTACTAAGCTAACGCCTTGCTCTTTAGCAAACTCTTCTGCACCTTGGCCACTTAGCATCACATGCACCGATTTTTCCATCACTAAACGGGCAAGTTTAATTGGACTTTCTATGTGCTTAATGCCCGAAACTGCTCCAGCTTGGCGGTTACGACCATCCATAATAGAGGCATCTAACTCATGGCTACCATCATAGGTGTATACCGCGCCGCGTCCGGCGTTAAAATAAGGCGATTGCTCTAACACTTCAATGGCTGCTGTGACTGCATCAAGGCTTTCTCCGCCTTGTTCAAGTACCTTATACCCGGCCTCAACAGCTTGAGCTAATTTATCGCGGTAAGCTTGCTCTTGATCAGCCGTAAATTTACTTTTTTCGATTGTGCCCGCCCCGCCATGAATCGCAATAGCAAACGGCGTGCTCGCACTCAATGCAGATGAGCTCACACTCATTAAACTACCGCAAAGCAGTCCTAGTAATAGTGATTTTTTCATTGTGCGTTCTTTTGTTAGTTAATATTAAAACTAATGTGAATGGTTACGTGGGGTTTTTCAAGTGAACTGAGTTTAATGGCATAAAAAAAGCGCCCTGAGGCGCTTTTTAAATTCTGTTTAAAAATTACGCTTGTTGCGCTTTTAAACGTGCTAAACGTGCTACTTGGTGAGTAGACGTTAAGAAAGAATAGATAGGTGCTAAATAACCGCGTTTACGAAGCTCTAGAAAGTCTGCATCGCTTAGCTCATTTAGTTTTTTCTCATCGATAAGGTAAATACCGTTGATGTCTTTTTTCTCGCCTTTAATATCAACCGTTAGCGTTTGTGCTACTAGTAATTCTTTATCAGCAAGGAATTTAGTGAACGCATCAGTGACTTGTGAAAACTCAATGAACGATACTAACGCTTCTTTACGATGCTTAAGGTAATCAGTTTCTTCACCGTTTTCGAATAATGCATTACCCTCTTCTTCACCAACTAATGAGCTCGCTTCGTCAATTACAATACCAAATTGATCTTGCTCAGGGTGCTTTACTAAACCTAATGGGTAACGCGTTGTTGCCATAGGTGCAAACGCAGCTGTCCATTTGTCGCCATCAACAAATAAGTTTTCACCTGGCTCTAGGCCAAACATAGCAACCGCTTGAAAAGTACCTGTTTCGTTATTTTTAACAAAAGACATTGGAAACTCATTGGCGATACGCGCAAACTCGTGTGCTACAACTGGCACTAAGTGTTGAGTTTTCATAAATTCGATATTGATGCCATTTTTAATTTTAGTGTTGGCATGTTTTTCGTTGTGTAAAGGCTGTACTTGTTGCTCCGCCATGTTACTGCTCCGTTATTTATTAATTTGATTTATTACTGTTAGTGGCCTAAGGCTAATGGTTTTGGTGACAAAAAGGAAGTGAAAATTTTGTGTCATTTTGTACGTTAATAATTAACAAAAACATTATCGCTGATTATTTCAACAAATAACCAATAAAAGCCACTGAAGAAGAAATTCGTAAACACAATTAGCTCAAAAAGCGCCCTTTGACAACGCTGTCTTCGGTGGTATATTACTTTTGTGCCTAAATAAAAAGTTCTCACTTAAATAAGCCCATCAAAAATAGACATTAAATAATGAAAAATTTAACTGTAAACCCAAACTTAGTAATTAAAAAGGTGATGATCCCAGGCACTAAACTATCAGCCTTCGTTGTAGATGATTTTCTTTTAGATACCAAGAGTGTATTGAATTTTGCTCACAACATAGCCTACTTTAACCCTATGTTTTCAGACAACTCCTTCTACCCTGGTATTCGCGACAATATGCCGCAACCTTATTTAAGGGTTTTACATGCATTTTTTCAAAATGAAATACTGCCTAAAATAGACAATAAAGATTATCAGCAGTCTGTTCTACATAAAAGTTTACTTTCATTAGTTTCATGCAAACCTGCGAATTTAATTGTTGATCAAAAAGTACCGCATATTGATTCTTGTGATGAGAGAGATTACGCATTTGTACATTACTTATCGCCAGAGGAGCTTGGTGGAACAAGTATTTATAAGTATATACCTCAAAACATTATTGAATTTAAACAACAGCACAAACCACTGCTCGCAGATATAGTTAATGATGTTAAAAAAGCCCCTAATGAGCATCAAGGCTATTTAGCTGGCAGCACAAGTTTATTTGAACAGGTTTTTAAAGTTGATGCTAAATTTAACCGCCTTGTTATTTACCAAGGTAACTTATTACACAGTGCCAATATTTATTCTGAACAAAGCTGCTTAGCGGATGCTAAAAAAGGCCGTCTTTCGATAGCCTCTTTCGCAAGTGTGAGATGAGCTGTTTGAATATACCGCTTACGCCTTTCACAAATCATTAGATTGACTGCAGTCCATATTGTTTAATTTTATCTAAAAGCGCTCTGTGATTGGGTAGCTTATTTATTAAGTATTGATCTATCTCAGCTCGTTGTTGTAAACGTACTAAACAGTGTTCATGTTCTGCACTGGTACAAGGCGGTGCCTTAGTGTTGAAATGCATTCCATAAAGTACAAATAAAAAGTTTTCTAAGTAAAACACTTCAAACTGGCTGAAAAAGTCATCTCTAACCGGAATGAACTCTTCCCACAAACTAAGCTTTTCTTTTAATGACTCAGAAATAGTGTCATCACTTTTATTGGCCACCCAAAAAGCTGAATCTGTTCTATCTGAAATACAGTAGTGCAATTTAATAAAATCAATAGTACGTTCCCACGCATACCCCATAGCGTGATTAAACCGCGTTTCTAACTGTTCAAGCTGCTCAGTTGATGATGGGAAGCGCAACGTTAAAAATTTAGCTGAAAAGTCAGTTAATAATATTGACGTTGCCTCTAATGGTTCTAAAAAGCCTTGCGCTAAGCCAAGTACAATACAATTTTTATGCCAAAACTTTTTCCGGTAACCGACCCGCATTGGTATTTTTCTGTAGGTAAGATCTTGCTTACTGTCACCTAAATAACGGTCAAGTTTTTCATGTGCCTGTTCATCCGTCATATGCTTATCTGAATAAACAAAACCGACTCCACGCCTATTGGTGAGCGCTATATCCCAAATCCAGCCAGCTTGATGAGCGGTGGCAAGTGTGTAAGGAGGAATAGCATCATCGGCTTTGGTTGGTACTTGCACCACTAATGCGCTGTTAATTAATAAACTCTCAGATACATCAACAAAAGGAATCTTTAACGCTTTACTCATAAGTAAAGATTCAAAGCCTGAGCAGTCAATATAAAAATCAAACTCAAGCTCTTCATTGTTATCTGTAATAAGTGCAGCAATAGCGCCGTCATCGCCAAGCTTTACCTGTGTAACATGGGTGTGTATATGCTCTACAGAAAACTTTTCTTTTGCATTACAAGCGAGTAGCTGTGCAAACTTGCCTGCATTAAAATGATACGCGTAAGCCAACTCCCCTTCATATTGAGCATTAGTGATATTTTTAGGTGCTAAGCCTGCCTCACAAATAACATGCTGAGAAGATAAGCCCTGCGCATAACTTTGACTTTTCTCTTTGTTATTTAACCAATAAGAAGTTAAATGCTTGGCATCATAAGAGCTTGGCACATCAAATAAATGATGAAAAAAGTTGCCTTCGCCATGTTTTTTCTTATCCATCCAGTTAATAAACTTTATTGACTGCTTGAACGTTGCATCACATTGCCTAATAAATTCATCTTCACGAATACCAAAGCTTTTTAGGGTATTCCTTATATCGGGGACTGTGCCTTCACCGACACCAATTGGCGGTATATCTGGGGACTCTATTAAAGTAACAGATATACCTTTACGATTGAGCATCTCTTTGCCAATGTGGTTTGCAGCTAACCAACCGGCTGTTCCACCACCTACAATTGCAACTTTTTTTATATCCATAAATCACCAATAAAGTTTAACCTTGTAAAAAAGCCCAGCAATGCTGGGCCTAGGTTATTTTTACTCATTTAGCGTATTAAAAACGCATTGTTACACCAAGCTTGTAACGTGCTTCACCTTCAAAACTCCACACTGGGAAGTCATTCAGTAAATCAGGGTTTGGTAATGAGGTAGATGCATCATTGTTACCCAACTGAACGCTGTCTTCCTCTGTTAGGTTAATACCTTCGAAAGTAACATCTAAGTAATCAGTTACAGAGTATGTTGCACTGAAATCTAGCTGTCCGTAGTCTTGATGCTCGCGGTTACCGTACCAACCTGGTGCTTCACGAATAATAAACTCTGAACGCCAGTTATATGCTAAACGGGCAGAGAAATCATCATTTTCATAAAAACCAACTACGTTATAGCTGTTTTTCGATGAATCAGAGAATACCCCAACACGGTCTGGGTAGTTTTCTGCTGGTGCTTTCGCATCTGAATAGGTGTAGTTAAATGAATAACCAAAGCCGTTATCGAATGAATCTTGAATTTGGAACTCAATACCTTCGATTGAACCACCCGTACCATTTGTTGATGAGCTTACTGTCCAACAGTCATATTGCTGAGCACCACACGGTGGCTCGCCGGCATCTGGGTTAGTCGTATAAACTGGGATGTCGATACCAATTTGTTGGTTTGTTTGTTGTTGGGTAGAAATAAATGAGCTTACTTCTTTAGTGAAGTATGTGACGCTTAACATAGCATCGTCATCAAAATACCATTCAACACCAATGTCTGCTTGGAACGCTTTAAATGGACTTAAACCTACATTACCCGTATTTAACACTTCATTTAAAGGACGGTTATCTGTATAACCCGCTAGATTACGCGTTGCAAATAAATCTGCGTAATTAGGGCGAGAGATAACTTGTGCTGCTGAGGTACGTAAGATTAAGTCGTCAGCTAAGTCCATAACCACGTTTAAGCTTGGTAAGAACTCACTGTAATCGGCTTTGTCTGTAGATAACGTCGAGTCGTAAACACCTTCATCACTTAAATCATAGTAATCTGACGAAATATCAGTTGATATATAACGAACACCTAAATTACCGCGAATACCACCGGTGTCAAAATCAGCCATCGCATATAAAGCAAAATTTTCTTCTTCTATGGTGCCGTATGCTTGTGGACGCGCTGTATAACCTTCTGTCATTGCTAATGAATCAGCAATCATTAGATCCATATCAGGTTCAGGTATTACAAAACCACCACCCGCAGTCACAGTACCTGGGTAGTATTCATTAGCATTACGTACAGGTACTAAATCGGCATTCACATTAGCTGCATTACCATCTTGTACAACTTTGTGATCGGCATATCTTAAGCCCGTTTTAATTGCGGTAATAACACCAAGCTCAACAGGAATTTCAAAGTCTAAATTTAAGTAACTTTCTTCATCTGAATCAGGGTTGTATTCAGGCGCCCAAGTTTGTGGGCTGATGGTATCAGGTAAAATGCTAGCATCGTATGATTGGTTAGCTAAATTAAATCTAGTCACGTCGCCAGTCATATCAATAGACCCATTTAAGTCGCTATTGTTATTTGCAAACATACCATAGTTTGCCGTTGTTACATCACTGTCTGCGCTTGTTTTACCTACACGACCTTTAAAGGTGAATAACTCTGAGTCATATTTCCAATCTAAGTCAATAGTATCAGACTTCATGCTTGCTTTACGCGCCCATGTTTGGAAAAAAGCCGTGCCATTGCCGTCGATATTACGCGAAACACAGTTACCTGAGGCGTTCGTTTGTTCACATGAACCATCACCTGGGAATATAATGATTTGCGAGTTAGCATTGTTAGCATCTAGCTCTAAACTTGTATAAGTTAGACCTAAAACTAGCGAATCTGATGGCTGATATTGCATAGCTACGTTATACGCAGTACGCTCACGAGCTTGCTGGAAGGTTGTGGGTGCCATACCGCCACTCCAACCACCTGACGATTCAATACCGTTACGTTGATAATCTACTTCTGATAATGAACCCGCAGCTAAGATACCAAATGTTTCACCATCATTTTTCCAGCTGTACAAGCCTGAAAGCTCAGGATCTGTCTCTTCAGATACTGTACCGTAATCAGCTTTAACACTAGCAAATACAGTGTTTGCATCTAAATCTAGCGGTTTACGAGTTTTAACAATTACAGTACCGCCGATACCACCTTCAACTAGATTAGCTTGAGATGATTTATAAACTTCTAAGCCACCTACTAATTCAGAAGGTAGTAATGAATAATTAAAGCTACGATCAACCGCTTGTTGATCGAACCAGCTAGTTGAGGCAACAGTATGACCGTCAAGTAATGTGCGTGTTAATTGTGCTGATGCACCACGGATAGATACTTGCTGACCCTGTCCAAATTGACGAGATACACTGACACCAGAAATACGACCAAGAGATTCACCTACATCGCCATCAGGAAACTTACCAACGTCTTCAGCTGTTACAACATCAACAACGGCATTTGAAAAACGCTTGCCGTTTAAGTTTTCTTTATTTGAAGCGCGAATACCCGTAACTTGGATTACTTCAACATCTTCTTGAACTTTAGTTTCATCGGCTGCGAATGCAGCACCAGTGAACCCGGCTCCCATTACTAAGCCGATATTTACTGCTAATAAGCTTTTTTTAAAATTTTTAGCTAACACAGGATTCCCCTTGAATCATTTTGTTGGTTTTTGTTTATCATTTTGCCTACCGCCATGACAGCGCTGTCATAGTAGTAACAAACCATACATGCAAAATTACAATTTTGCTACATTTTTCCGCTCTTTTTGTACGAAAAATAGCCAATTCAACATTAAGCAAATGATTTTAAAGAAATTAATTATTGCATGAAAAAGCCGAATTAAATTTATTTAATTCGCTCACATTTCCAGCATGTACTTGAAGCATTTTTAAATTGATTTTGTTTAAAACGACGTGGTGAGTAGGAATTTTCAAACCGTAAAACATGCTTGTGAGTTAGTGTTTAATAAATTTAACCATTTGATTTTTTGGCTATAAGTAAAATTTATTCAGTATTTACAACCGGTGTAAAAGCCTATTTTATACTGCTAATTGTGGAGGCAATACTCAGCATTTCATCTTTATCTCTGCGCTGCTTTGTTTAATTCAGCAAAGAGTAAAACAGATCAGCAATAAAAAAGGTCAGTAGCAAAAGCGACTGACCTTTCATTAAACCATCAATACAAAGAGGTTTAGCGCACATCTAATTTATATTAAAATTAAGGCGCCCAATACACTTCAATGTTGATCTCAGGGTGATTTAATACCGCACGTAACGGCATGTCATTCACATCGCCCCCCGCTAAAGCTTGTTTATAAACAGCCAACTTTTCATCGCCACTAATTAGCAATTTAACCACTTTAGATTGTGCAATCGCATTTAACGTTAAGCTCATGCGCTCAGTAATACTGCCTGTTACGTCACTTTGTATCGCGTTGATAGCGCACACAAGTTGGCTTGAATCTAAGCCGTTTTTCAGGCCTTGTGCATGTGGGAATAATGACGCGGTGTGGCCATCTGGGCCCATGCCTAAAATAGTCACATCAAAAGGACGTTTTAATGCTTGAAACTGCGCTTCACAGGCATCAACCCCTTGCTCTGCAGTGGCTGCTGTATTTTTCATGCTAATAAAATTAGCCGCTGCACCATGGTTTTGTAACAAAGTACGCTTGATGAATGCTTCATTACTCTTTTCATGACTTGCCTCAACCCAGCGCTCATCAACCATAGCAACATCAATGTTTGCCCAGTTTAAATCAAGGGTCGATAAATGTTTATAAGCCGGCTCAGGTGAAGAACCGCCTGAAACCATTAATACTGCACGGCCATCACGTTCAATACCATCACGTAAAGCATGCTCTAACGACTGAGATAATTCATCAGTCAGCGCAGCTTTATCGTCAAAAAACTTTTCTACTATTGTTGCCATCACTTATGCCTTATCGCCAGTATTAAACCAAACATGATTATTCTCTGCTAATAATTCATCTGCATCTTCAGGGCCCCAACTACCGGCTCTATACAGTGCTGGTTTGCCTTTCTCTTGCCAACGTTCAATTATTGGATCAATCCACTTCCATGCTTGGCGTACTTCATCACGATGAATAAATAATGATGGATTATTCGCTGCAGCATCAAGCATTAAACGTTTGTAAGCATCTGAGTGAAAGCCATTACTATATGCTTGCGACAGCTCAATATTCATCGTTACAGGTTCAAGTTGCATGTCTAAATTATCTAAACGCTTCGACATCAGCGTTAATTGAATGCTTTCTTGTGGTTGTAAACGGATCACCAAACGGTTTGGCTCGATATTACCTACGCTGTCCTCATACACGTTATGAGATACTTTTTTATATTCAACCACAATTTCAGCGCAGCGCTTTGCCATACGTTTACCGGTACGCAGGTAAAAAGGCACACCGGCCCAACGCCAATTATCAATGTGCGCACGAATAGCCACGAAGGTTTCAGTTTTACTTGCCCCTTCGTTTAGCTCTTCTAAGTAACCTGGGACTATTTTACCGTTTAAATCACCCGGTACGTATTGCCCACGAATAATATTGTCATCAACATCGCTGCCCTCTAATGGGCGTAATGCTTCTAATACTTTTAACTTTTCATTGCGAATACTATTGGCTTTAAGTTTATGCGGTGACTCCATTGCGACTAAGCAAAGTAGCTGTAACAAGTGGTTTTGCACCATGTCACGCAAAGCACCGGCTTTATCATAAAAACCAGCGCGGCTCTCAAGCCCTACCGTTTCTGATAAGCTAATTTGGATGTTATCAATCGATTTAGCATCCCACATGTTTTCAAATAATGAATTTGAAAAACGCAATGCCATTAAGTTTTGAACGGTTTCTTTACCTAGGTAGTGGTCAATACGGAAGATTTGATCTTCGTCGAAGTACTGTGCAATTTTCGCATTAATAACTTCTGCAGACTCGCCACAATAGCCAATTGGTTTTTCTACAACAACACGTGAATTGGCTGTTATTAATTTTTTAGTAGATAGAATTTCACAACAAGTGCCATACACAGCTGGCGGAAGAGATAAGTAAAACACACGAGATTTATCGCTGTCGTCTTCATCAAGAATCTTTTTCAGTACATCCCAGTTATCATCCGCTTCGGTAACATTACTCACTACAGGCACTAAAAACGCTGAGAACGATTTCCAATCCTTAGCGTTATACTCGCCTTCGCTTAAAAATTCTTGTAATGCTTTGTGTGCGGTATCAATGTATTCATCACATTTACTTTGTTCGCGCACGGTAGGCAAAATACGTGAGCCTTGCGGTAAGTTACCTTCTTGATATGCTCGATACATTGCAGGAAGTAATTTGCGTAACGCAAGATCACCACCGCCCCCAAAAATTATAATATCAAAAGGATTAAGCATAGTTACTCTCTACGTTTATGCTACCTGCCACTACCGTATTGGTAATCAGTTATAGCGGTTTATTATCTGGATATGCAGGCCTTAGCACAAAGCCTACTAATGTTGTTCGTTATATGCGCCATAAAAAATGGGTCTAGGGACACTGTAATTCCTCTCACAAAAATACAGGCCCTAGGACTCCAGCGCTACCCGTTCAAAGGTATTTGGTTACTTATTGTGCAATAAGTGAATGTGTTACTGCGTACGGTGTTGTTTGTAGTACGCCATCAAGCCCTGTGTTGAGCTGTCGTGCTCATTAACCACGTTATCGTCGGTTAATTCAGCTTCAATTTTAGAGGCTAAACCTTTACCAAGCTCAACGCCCCACTGATCAAATGAACATATTTGTAAAAGAATACCGTGGCAAAAAATCTTATGTTCATACAGTGCAATTAAACGACCCACCGCTTTTGCATCAACCGTGTCTAATAATATAGACGTTGTTGGGCGGTTTCCTTGATGAATTTTATGCTTTAGTAGCATTTCAATTTGCGCAGGCGTTTTGCCTTTGGCTGTTAAATCAGCGGTTATCTGCTGCGCATCTACCCCGTTCATTAATGCTTCGGTTTGTGCAAAAAAGTTCGATAATAAAATATTGTGATGCTTATCAACGTTAACCTGTGGTTTTACAGAGCCAATAAAGTCCGCAGGGACAATTACATTGCCTTGGTGCAAACATTGATAAAACGCATGCTGGCCATTTATTCCCGTCATGCCCCAAATAATAGGCACGGTAGTGTAAGGTACGGTTTGCCCATCAAAAGTGACGTGCTTACCGTTACTTTCCATTTCACCTTGTTGTAAATACGCAGGCAACATATGCAATGCTTGGTCGTAAGGTAAAATAGCTTGCGAATCAAACCCTAAAAAGCTGGTATTCCATACACTCAACAGCGCCATAATTAAAGGAATATTCTGCTCAAGCGGTGCCGACTTAAAGTGCTCGTCAACTTCAAACGCCCCTTCTAAAATAGCTTCAAATGCTTCAAAGCCGGCATAAAGTGCAATAGGTAAACCAATGGCACTCCAAAGTGAAAAACGACCGCCAACCCAATCCCACATGGTAAATACGTTTTCGTCACTAATACCAAATGCCGCGGTTTTTTCTAAATTGGTGCTTACTGCCACAAAATGCTTTGCTATGGCGCTTTTATCTTTGGCGCTATTTAAAAACCAATCAACCGCTGTTTTTGAGTTGGTCATGGTTTCTGAGGTAGTAAAGGTTTTTGACGAAATAACAAATAACGTTGTTTCAGGGTCAACTTTATTCAATACTGACGCAATTTGTACGCCATCAGCATTAGAAACATAATGAACGCTTAACGGCTTATCAACCACTGCTTTAAGTGCTTCAGTCGCCGTTTGAGGGCCTAGGTTTGACCCCCCTACTCCAATACTCACTACATCTTTCACCGCTTTACCGGTGTAACCTAACCACTGCCCGCTGCGTACTTTTTCAACAAAGGTTTTAATTTTAGCAAGTTCGCTATCGACCGCCTCAGTAATATTTTCACCGTCAACAATAAGCGGTGTATGGGCGCGATTTCTAAGTGCGGTATGCAATACGGCACGGTCTTCGGTGATATTTATTTTCTCACCGGCAAACATTTTTTCACGCCACGCTTCAATATCACACTCTTTAGCTAATGAGATTAATTGAGCGAAAACTTTCTCATCAATACGTTGTTTTGAATAATCAAACAATACACCAGGAATGTGAGTAGAAAATTGAGAAAAACGAGAATCGTCTTGTGCAAATAAAGTTTTCAGATGTGTTTGTGCCATCTTTTGTGCACTATTTTCTAGTGCTTGCCAACTTACTAACTCAGAACGGCTCGCCATGTAAACATCCCCTAATTTATTAATCTATTGATTTAAAGCGCTTTATTTAATTTTTTACGACGCAAAATAACCGAATTTTGTAAAAAGCAAAGCCCAATATTATAGCTTAAAAAGTCTAATTTGCGTTATTTTTATAAGCTTCGATGCAGATAATAGCGCAATTTTTTGCTTTTGACACCGGTATCATAAAATTAAAAATTGAATTTAACAACTGATCAGCCCTTCTCTTTAATGAAGATTTTATTAATTTCTAACTGATCCAAATTAAAGCGAGCAAAAAAAAGGCCGACAAATGTCGGCCTTTCCTCTAAATAAATAATTAACCGGTTAACGCTAAACCACCCGATAAGTTATAAACACTGCTGTAACCAAGCTCAGTCAAATTTGCTGCCGCAATTTTTGAACGGTTACCACTGCGACACACTAAAATATACTGGTTGTTTTTGTCCAATTGGCCTTGCGTAAGTGCATGAGCCATTCGACTTAAAGGAATATTTAAGGTTTTAGCTATGGGTACGTTTAGCAATGCGCTTAAATTATTAGCGCCGTGTTCATAAGGTTCTCGGGTATCAATTAAATACGCATTGCCCTCTACCAGTATTTCTTTTGCTTGGTTAAAACTTAATTGCGAAGTTTCTACAGCAGGCTTAGCATTAACATAACCACAGAGCGTGTTGGCTTGTGTGTGTTGTTGTAAATCTGCTTGCTGTTTTTGTGCGGCAAATTCAGCGTCATCAATATCACCTTTAATTAGCTTTTGTAACAATGGCGTTTGCTGCTGTTGAACAGCCCAGTTCATTGCAAAGCACTGTTGGTAATCATGCCCTGAACACACCACACTTTGCGGATTCAGCTCTGCTGCTAAAATCGTCAAAGAATGCGCCATTTTCATTGCATCCCCGCCATCAAGCGCGGTATTTCCAAGCCCTGCAGGTAAAATTAAATCACCGCAAAAGCAATACTGAACATCTCCATTATTCGCTTTTAATAAATAACTCACGCTATCTTGGCTATGCCCGGGTGTGGCTAGCTTTTCGAGTACGTGAGTGGTTAATTGCAATTTGTCGCTATTAGTTGGCCAGCCTAATTTATCAACCTCTCCAGCGACTAAGTATTCTTTAAGTGCGCTGCGCATTAAATCAAGTGCGCAGTGACGTTCTTGATGCTCATGCGTATTTAAAATAGCGGTAATAGTTAAATTTTGCGTAGTTACTATTTTTTCAAAGCGAGGGATCAGTTCAATAATCGGATCGATAATAAATGCATGTTGATCATCTGTTACATACAACCAACTACATGCACCTTGGTGTCTAAATTGGGTAAGCCCTAAAGCACATACTTCTTGCAAAGGAAAACTGCTATCAGAAATCACTAAACAGTTAGCTTGTAATACCGTTTTAAGCGCTCTAATTTGTTCACATGCATCATCTATTTGCGCCATCGTAGCAGCAGGGCCAAATGATAAACGAATAGCGTTTTCACTTTGCCACTGTGAGGCTCCCATCGCATCAAGCACAAAGCTCTGCGTAGCTCCCGTGCTGCATGCAGAGCCACCGCTGACCCTAATACCTGCAGCGTCAAACAAATCAATAACTTCTTTACTAGTTAAATCGTTAACCGCAAAATTAAGCGTTGTGGGCACAGAGCAGGCAAAGTCATGATTAAAGGTAATACTTCCAAAAGTATCAACTAAGGCGCTATGCAGTTTATCCCGATACAAGTTAAGTACATCTATTGATTTAAAAGTCTCGTCTTGTTTATCTAGCAGCAAACTAAACAGCTTATTGAGCCCAGCTATACCGGGGAGATTTTCTGTACCAGAGCGCATGCCACTTTCTTGGCCGCCACCGGCTATAAAAGGCGTGTATGGGCTGCCTTGACGAATATACAATAAACCTATGCCTTTAGGTGCATAAAGTTTATGCCCTGAAAAAGGCGCATAATCAATCGTTGTTTCACTTAGGTTGAGCTGTTGTTTGCCAAGCGCTTGTACACAATCAACCATCCAAGTGACTTGGCTATTACGACTACGAATCACCTTTTCTATGGCGCTTAAATCTTGGTAAACACCGGTTTCATTATTAACGGCCATCGTGCAAATCATCAAAGCGTCATCAATATGTTGAGCAATAAAGTCTAAATCTAAAATACCATCACGATTAACCGGAATAGCAATAATGTCAGCGTTAATCTCAAGCACTGTATTCCAATGCTTTAGCGTATTAGGCACCGCTTTATGTTCGGTTGCCCCATACAATAAAACGGGATTTGGCTTTGTATGGTGTTTTGCATTAATGAGCGTCGATACGATGGCGGTTTGAATCCCCTCAGTGGCACCCGAGGTGAATAAAATATCACCTTGCTGCGCGCCAATGACGGTACGGGCTTTTTGCCTAGTTTGTTCTAATAAGTGTTTAGCTTGAATACCGGTTATATGAGGACTTGAGGGATTACCAAAACAAATTTGCATAGCATGGCACACCACCTCTGCAATACATGGCAATACAGGTGTGGTCGCATTTGCATCGAGATAAACTTGAGCTTTGGGTTCATCTGGCAATAAAAACTCTGACATTAAAAACGCACCTTATTACTAAAAAATATATCTTATTCCCAATAGTACATAGTTTTGACAGGAATGAGTAATAATCTTTCGTAATTAAAGTGCGTTTACTATACCTTTTAGTTACCGAGCTCTTGCGCGAGTTCTTCGTGTTTGGATGACCAAGCATTAATAAGTGCTTTGACTAATGATGCTAATGGAATGGCAAAAAACACTCCCCAAAAACCCCATAGCCCACCAAAAAATAGCACCGCAACAATAATAAATACCGGATTTAAATCAACCGCTTCAGAGAACAATAAAGGCACCAATACGTTGCCATCGAGCGCTTGAATAATGCCGTATATAATTAAAACGGTCCAAAATTGAGTTTCTAAACCAAACTGAAACAGCGCTACTGCGGCCACTGGTATAGTTACTAACGCTGCGCCCACAAACGGAATAAGCACCGAAAAGCCTACGAGAACGCCTAAAAGCGCGGCGTACCGTAAGTCCAGTATGGTAAAAGCAATAAACGACACAGAACCAACAATTAAAATTTCAAATACTTTGCCACGAATATAATTCATGATTTGCTGATTCATTTCATGCCACACTTGTAAAATTAAGCGGCGTTGGCGTGGGATCATTTTAGCAATGCTGGCACTGAGCTCTACTTTATCTTTGAGCATAAAAAACACCAGTAGCGGTACCAAAATAAGGTAAATTAACCATGCTACAGCGTCTTTTAATGAATTAAGCGACGCAGACAATACCACTTGGCCAAAGTCGAGAACTTTGGTTTCAACGGTTACTACAATCGATTGTACTTGCTCTGCGCTAATAAGGCTGGGGTATTTATCAGGCAGATCGAGTAAAAACGATTTACCTTGTTCGACCATATGCGGTGTTTCTTGGACTAGGTTACTGCTTTGCTGCCAAAGCACAGGGCCTATAACCAATATTAAAGTGAGCATAATGCCAATAAATATCAGCATTACTATGCTGGTGGCAGTAAAACGCTTAAGGCCAAACCGTTCTAAGTGAACCACAGGCCAATCTAATAAATAAGCTATGATCAGTGCCACTAACACAGGCACAATTAATGGGCCAAAAAAATACAACATGGCAACCAGTGCCAACAATAAAAAAAGTAAAGTGACTGAATCAGGATCAGAAAACTTTTTTTCATACCATGCTTTTACATATTCAAACACGTAACGGCTCCACTAATAACAACCCCTGTTGTTTATTTAACTTGTAATAATACGCTTTTTTTTGCAAATATCGTTCAATATCATCAGTGTTTTGTTCTTGTGAGATATTAAAGGTAATTGCTTGTTTTAACGATATTGCATCACGCAGCCCTAATTTAAACTGAATAAATTGCTGTGGGCATTTATAAGCGCGTAAATTTAGCTCTAGCATACTCGTTTCGCTACCTATTCACATTAATAATAAGTCCTATAACAGGGCCAATTGAGATTAACCGCAGTTAAATTTAACTTTTTCTTAAAACAACCTCTGCAATGGTTTATCCTTATAACATCGTTAGCTATCAGGATACGTTAATGCCTAATTCGCATAATAAAGCGCAATTGCCTAGCAATCCAACTCTCAAAGAAATTAATTGGTTTAAAAAGCAAATTAATTGGGGGGAGCTGCCGCATTTTTATCATTTAGTGGCTTCGTCGGTAAGTGAATGTGAAAGTATTTTAGATCACGGATTTGATAATGCCATTAAGCGTATTATCGACAAACGCAATTGGAATTTAGAAGCGCTGGGAATAGACCCCAACGAGCTTTATGAAAAAGAAAGCAATAACAAACCACGAATTTCACTGCATCAAGTGTTTACCGAGCGTGGTTTTGAATTACAAGCCTTCCCTTTTTCTAATGATACCGCCATCGATAGGTACGCACGACATGATGAATCGATGGAGTTTAGGTTATGGGATCCATTGACTATGAAAACCGTTATTCGCATTAATCAATTACATAAATTTATTGGCTTTTACTTAGACCAAGGTGATGAGGCAGATAAAGCGCTTATATTACATTCTCACAAAGTGGTTCATAAAATTATTGCTTTTTTACAAACTCAATTGAACATTGTTAAGGTTGATGGGGTCACAATAAAGGCGTTTTATCAACTATGTGAAAAGGACAGCCGTTTATACACAGATGATCCTTCAAGTGCTAGTGCCCCTGATAAAAAATAAACAAGGAATATAATGCAGCTAAAATCAGCCTTTATCACTTTATGCAGTGCAGCGCTTACGTTTAGCCTACTGATAAGTGAGCCGTTAAAGGCACAAACCAATCTTCAACTGCCCGACTTAGGCACTTCAGCCTTACAAGCATTGCCAATTGAAAAAGAAAAAGCGATTGGTGAAGTGATGATGATGCAGATCAGAGGCTCATCGCCTTTGATTAACGATCCGGTGCTTGATGAATACCTAACAACCTTAGGTAGAAAGTTAGTTGCTAACGCCAATGATGTGCGTTTTGGGTTTTCATTCTTTTGGTTAAATAATCCCGAAATCAATGCATTTGCATTTTATGGCGGCCATGTTGGTGTACACACCGGATTAATAGCCCAAGCCGATAACGAGAGTCAATTTGCATCGGTTCTTGGCCATGAAATTGCACACGTTACACAGCGCCACTTAGCAAGGCGCATTCAGCAGCAGCAAGATAATAGCGGGCTTACCATTGCAGGCATGATTGCTGGTATTTTAGCCGCGGTTGTAGCCCCTGATGCCGGTATGGCTATTATTTCAGCCAGCCAAACACAATCAGCTTTCAGTCAGCTGACACATAGCCGTTCTGCCGAGCAAGAAGCAGACAGAATGGGCATGCAAACCCTCAACAACGCAGGGTTTGATGCCAGAGCATCAAGTGAATTTTTAACTAAACTTGCCGCACAAATTCGTTATAAATATAAACCACCGGCGTTTTTACTCACTCACCCTCTTCCTGAAAGTCGTGTGTCAGATGTTCGCCTTCGCGCCGAGCAATACCCTAAACGCCAGGTAAGCTCGAGCCTTGATTTTGACTTAGCAAAAAGCCGAGTCCTAGCGCGTTACGATAACAAACCCGAAAACGCAGAAGCCTTATTTAGAAAGTTAATGCGCGAAAACACCTATAACAACGTAGCATTACAGTACGGCTTAGCTATTAGTTTGCTTGATCAAAAAAAGACGGATGAAGCACAGCCTATACTTGATAAGTTACTAGCAGACGATCCTAAAAACTTATTTTATATTGATACCAAAACAGATTTACTCATTGCACAAAAAAAAGCCGCAGAGGCTGTTAGTTACTTAAGCGAGCTAAATAATTATCGGCCAAATAACCAAGTGATCACCTTAAATTACGCCAACGCGGCACTAGAGGCTGAGCAATATGAGTTAGCTGAAAATATATTAAAGTCGTTTTTACTGGAAAAACCCGATCACAGTTTAGGCAAACAGCTTTTAACTGACGCCTACAAAAAACAAGAAAAATTGGCGGCCTACCATGAAGCCAATGCCGATGTATTATCTCAGTATGGTGCGTATTTAAAAGCGGCCGATGAAATACAAAAAGCGCTTAATTTTGTAGAGCCAAGTGAAAATGTTAAGCAACAGCGCTTAAAAGCGTTACTCACACAGTATCGGTTATTGCAAAAAGAGCTTGCGAGGCTTTAAGTCTTTAGTGAGTTCACCTAAAATAGCCACAATTTATACTTTGGATGTATTTTTATGTCAGTTACTATTTATCATAATCCGCGTTGTTCAAAATCACGCGAAACCCTTAACCTATTACAAAGTAAAAACATTGAACCGAGTGTTGTTGAATACTTAAAAACACCCCTTTCTCATGAGCAAATTAGTACCTTAGTTTCTCAACTTGGGTTTAATTCGGCACGAGATTTGATGCGCATCAAAGAAGAGCAGTACAAAGCGCTTAATTTAAAAGATGAAAACAGCGAGTCAGTGCTTATTGATGCCATGGTCAATCACCCAAAACTAATTGAGCGCCCTATTGTAGTAAATAACAATAAAGCCGCCCTAGGTCGCCCGCCTGAAAACGTATTAAGCGTTCTATAATGAGCACAACCATCGTGGTGCTGTATCACTCAAGCCATGGCTCAGTAGAGGCTATGGCGCATGAGATTGCAGAGTCAATAGAGCAACAAGGCGCAACCGCATTACTGCGTACTTTTGTGGCCAAAAACCCGCATGACATTGTGATCAGTAAAGATGATTTAGTTGCCTGCGACGGGCTTGCATTTGGTACGCCGACCCGCTTTGGCATGATGGCCTCACAAGCAAAAACGTTTTGGGAAACCACCAGCGATCTTTGGCTCAAAGGCCAACTTATTGATAAACCTGCCTGTGTGTTTTCATCATCAAGCAGTATGCATGGTGGCAATGAAGCAACCCTACTCAATTTGTCATTGCCTTTGTTACACCATGGGATGATGTTGATGGGCGTACCTTACGATGTACCTGAGTTGCTCGGCACCGAAACAGGAGGAACACCTTATGGCGCCTCTCACGTTGCAGGTAGCAATAACAGCTCAACCCTGAGTAAGGATGAAATTAAAATATGTCAAAGCGTAGGAAAACGCCTGACTCAAGTTGCGAGTAAACTTAAATGATTCAAGCAAGCGAGCCTGCTAAAAAACCGATTACCATTAAATTTCAGCGCCTAGCCTTATTTGGTTATATTGGTCTGCTTATTTTAATGCCGTTATGGATGTTTGTATTAGCCCCTAGAGACGGCCACAGTAACACCTTTCTTTTCTTAGTGTATGTATTGCCACTATTACTGCCATTAAAAGGCATATTACAAGATAAAACCTACACCTATGCGTGGGCTAATTTTATTGTTATGTTTTACTTTATTCATGGCTTTACATTGCTGTGGGTCGCACAAGATGAGCTTATATGGGTATTGCTTGAGTTATTATTTGCCTCATCTATGTTTATTGGCTGTACTTATTATGCGCGCCATAGAGGGCAAGAACTTGGGCTTAAAATTCGAAAGCTTAAAGATGAGCTCGCTGAAGAAAAAGCCGCACACGAGCACGATAAAAACAATCCGTAATAAATACCCTACAATGCAAAAACGCGCTAATTAGCGCGTTTTTTTGTAGCAAAACATTAACTTTTAAACTAACTCGCTTAAAGCTGCCAGCCCCACAATACAGGCTAAACCTAGTTGTGCAACAAGACTAAAAACAGACATCATTCGTATTAAAAACAATCCCCATGGGTGTTTTACATGCGGATACAATGAGCAACGCTTTAAGTTAGTTGCAAAGAAAAAACACACCACCGCCGTCATGGTCATAAAAAGAGTAAGCTCACTTTTTATAGTGATGTTTTCATCAAAAAAGAAAAATAACTGTAGCGGTAAAAATAAAGCCACAACCGCATGTAGCACATGCACCTTTTTAATTCGCTCTAGCTGCCCCTCTGGCGATAACTCTTTAATACCAAAGTCACGCTCAAGGCACTTAACTAAGTTGCTGGCTTTTATACTAACCGCTAATCGGTAACAACTTAACCCCTCGTTATTTCGCGCTCTAAAGTCATACCCTGCTTTGAGCAGTAAAATCATTAACGATTCGTTTTTACTTATCACCGCGTAATGCAGCGCCGTATTACCTTGGCCGTCTACCGCTTTTTTATCTTGGTACTGCAGGAGTGTTTCTACTACATTTACGTAGCCTTTTTCTGCCGCCCACATAAATGCTGTTTTATTATCTTCATCGGTTAAGGTGCCCGTGGCGCCTTGCTCAATAAAGCGCATTGCCATGGTTTGCTTAGCTTTTTTCTTGTTTAAATGCGCAAGTAAGGCATTTTCTAAAAGCACAATAGAGTCAACATCAGGAGACACCTGAGTTAACAAAGTAAAGTAATCTTTGCCAGCAGCCACTTTTTCGCTGGTCAGCTCTGCTAAGTGGTCAATATCAGCAATCGACTGGGGAATATGCGCACTTAAACGCTCTCTAAAATCGACCTCTTTCCAAATAGCTAAGGTATCTGCAGCAGAGAGCTTTGCACCTTGCTCTAGCGCATGCTCTATCAGAGTAAAAAAGCGTTTACTAAAAAATAAGCTAATTAAAGAAAGTGGCGTTTCAATGTTATTTTGTGCCGACACACTTGCATACTTTTCAAGTCGCTGACACAGCATTAGCACAATATTTTCTATGCTGTAATCATTGGCAAAATAATGCTCTTTCAGTGCAGCAATATACTCTTGTGCGTTTTCATCATATTCAGAAATATGCTGAAAATAACACTCTTCAAATGGCTCTAAGGGGGTTAACCAGGTTAAATAATAAATTGGGGGTAAAACAGTAGTGCATACACCATTATCTTCTTCAGTAGAGCGACAGGCGGGCCAAGCTTCTAAAGCATCTAAAATGAAGGCACCGTTTTGTTCAACCAGCCCTTTGACCAGTAACGGGTATTCCTTTGGCCAAATTAGTACATTTTCCATTAAAACAACACAACTCCAGTGTAGCTCGGGTGAGTAGTCAGTTATAACAGTATTTAGCTGACACCACGCTTAATCAAAGAAGCCAATATTCTACCACAGCTAGGTAGCCAAGCTAGCGTAAACTCATGCAATATAGGCCAAAATACAAAAGCAGCTAACGACATACGTCATTAGCTGCTTTTAGGTTGGAGCTGTTAATTGCAAAAGTACTAACTTTGCTGAAGTTCTGCTGTGACTTGGTCTAATCCCACATCAGAAATACGTTGAATGATCTCTTTTTGCTTAGCACTGAGCAACGAAATTCCCTCTGCAACAATATCGTATACCTTCCACTGATTGTTATTACCTAAACGCAATTTAAAGTGCAAATCAATGGTTGGCTTATTCGGTTCAATAATTTGCGTTTTAACCGTAGCAAATTTAGAGTCGCTTGCAGCAGCGTCTTGCTCAAATATTACATCCTGCCCTGTGTACTTCATAAGCGCACCGGCATAAGTCCCTGTTAAGTAATGCTCTACAGCATTAATAAACGCAACACCTTGGTCGCGGTTAATACCTTTAATATGCTTACCTAATAATTTAAAAGACACAAACTTAACATCAATATGTGGCATTAAACGCTGCTGAACAATTAACGACATGGCTTCTTTGCTGGCATCGCCTTTGGCATTTACCTGTCCAATATCGTTAAATAATGATTCTGCTACAGTTTGCAATAACTGCTTAGGTGATGGCTGCGTTTGTGCATACAAAGCGCTACTGAAAAAAACAGCAATAACCACTAAAAGCTTTATAAGTTTCATAAAAAATGCATAGTTTAAATAATTAATTTAAGCGTAATTTACGCAAATAACAGGCAATAAAAAAGGCATAAATAAGCAACTTATTAATGCCCAATTGGCACCAATTGAATTAATTAAATAAATTCAATTGGTTAAATAAATCAGTTAACAAGCCATATACAAGCGGCTTTTTGTCCTCATTGAAAACACCAATTCACCGCCCTTATTATCCCTTTACTATTTTGACTTAAACCCTAGTTGGCCGTTATGAAAACCTCATACAACAGACTTTTAGTTCTTGTTTTTACCCTGTTTATATTGGCTACCAAAGCCGCTTATGCATCCTCTAACCATGGTTATGCCGTCGATCTTTTAAAAGGAGAAGGCAATGTAACAGGGGCAAAGCTTGCGTATCAATATCACCCTCAAGGAATGCAAAACTTTGTCGGCGATGCTCGTTTTTATTTAGAAAGCAGCGTTAACGTGTGGCAATACCGCCATGATCAACAATCACAATCCAACGTAGTCTTGGCTGTGTCACCGGTGGTGCAATTTCCAGCATTTAGTGTATACAACACCCCCTTTTATGTAGAGGCTGGCATTGGTTTTTCATTACTTGATGAGCGCTATTTTGCTGGTAAAAACCTAAGTACTCACTATCAGTTTGAAGATAGGATAGGCCTAGTGGCAGATTTTGGTGAAACTAATGTAGCGCTGCGAATTATTCACTATTCAAACGCCGGGTTTAAAGCGCCAAACCCAGGCATTAACTTTTTAACGTTATCGGTGGCACAACGGTTTTAATTGCTTATTTACAGCCCTAGAGAGGATTGCAGCTTTTATTTAAAGTGGTCATAATTATCGCTTAATAAAAAATAAGAGCATCGCAATGCAAATTTGGCAAATCGTACTCGTTATCGTGATTGTACTGGCTATTGTTATCGGCAATTTAGTACTGCTGCGTTTAAGTGCAAAAAGCGAGTTTAAACCCTCAGCACCACGCTCATCTGCGCAAAGCAAAGAAACAAAAAAGCCCTGAATAATCAGGGCTTTTTTTCGTTTAAATGATTGTTCTAGCCAACTAACCAGTGTGCCATTAAGGCAATAACTGGCAAGGTTACTAAAGTTCTGAGAATAAAAATAACAAATAACTCAAAAATATTAACCGGTATTTTACTACCTAATAAAAGTGCGCCCACTTCAGACATATAAATAAGTTGCGTTACACTCATTGCCGCAATAATAAAACGTGTTACATCGCTTTCAATTGAGCCTGCGGCTAAAATAGACGGAATAAACATATCTGCAAATCCCACCATAATCGTTTGCGCCGCCATTTCGGCTTCAGGTATTTGTAGTAATTCTAAAAATGGAATAAACGGCATACCTAAATATTGAAATATTGGCGTGTACTCAGCAATAATTAAAGCAAATGTACCCACAGCCATTACCACAGGTAATACTGCAAACACCATATCAAATGCGTTGTGTAAGCCCTCTTCAATTGTGCCTTTTAAGCCTGGTGCTTTTTCTGCTTTAGTTAATGCAACATCAAGTGAATGCTTAAATAATGTTTTGCCTTCAGGAACCAATTCAGCGTTTCCATCGGGCTCTTCACCATCAATAAGCACGTCCTTTTTAAAACGCAGTGGCGGTAAACGCGGAACAATTATCGCAGCCACTACACCCGCTAAACACACGGTTAGGTAAAAAGGTGCAAATAAATATTCAAGCTTTACTTGGCCAATAACAACCAAACAAAAGGTAATTGATACAGCAGAGAAAGTGGTACCAATAATCGCAGCTTCACGTTGAGTGTAGTATTTATCTTCATACTGGCGTGCAGTCATCAAAATACCGACACTGCCATCACCTAACCACGAAGCAACACAGTTAACTGCACTGCGCCCCGGCACCCCAAACAATGGACGCATTACTTTAGTAAGTAAGGTACCCACCAGCTCAAGTAAACCAAAATTAAGTAATAACGGCAGTAACAAGCCCGCTAAAATAAACACCGAAAACAACACCGGTAGTAAATCTTTTAATACTAATAAACCGGTATTTTCTGAGGTAATAGCATGCGGCCCAACTTGAAAATAAGTTAAAAGCACAAACGCCATACCAAATAACCGTGTTACTAACCAAATCCAACTCACATTAAACAAATGATTTAATAAGCGAAATTTGGTTAAGCTTTTCGGTTTAAACACACTAAATATCAACGACATAACGCCAGTAATACAAATAATTGTCGCTATTAGCCCTAGTGCTATTTCACTAAATAAGGCTTGAATTGCTTTTGCCATTACCGCAATAGGGATCGTCATTATTTCGCCAGACGGTACTGGCGTCATGAACAAAAAAACACCGATTAAAGAAGGAATTAAAAAAACCAACCATACTTTCAAATCATAACTTTTTTGGACTGGTGCTGGGCGTGATGAATCTAACTGAGACATATTTTCAACCTGTAAAAACCACAAAAAGAGCTAAGTGCTCTTTTTGTGGGAAGTATTTATATTTATTAAATTTTAATACCGCGCTTGATTAACGCCGCTTCTAATGCTTGTTGTAACCCATTCATTGTACCTGGTTCAAGCGTTTCGCCTTTGTCATCCATCCACGTTAGACTGGTGCCACCTTGTTTGGTTTTGCTAACCAAAATTTGGTATTGACCTTCATCAATTGGAAGCTCTGTTGGTTCATCGCCCCAAATTGAATCCCACACACTGCTTTCTACTTTCGCATAATCTGCTGTAATTAAACCTGTCTCTTGGTTTACTTCAACAATTGTGAACGACAAACGCTCTAAAAATCCAGAAAAGCGATCGAATACGGTGTCATACGTTTGCTCAGTAACAAGTGCGGCATTGCCTTTGTTATCAAACCCGAGTTCTAACGAGATGATCCCTTGACGCTTACGCATATCAACTTCAAGCTGACGGTAGCGGTAATCAAACTCGCTCACTACTTGGTTAAGCGCACGCACTTCAAGCTGTTGTTTTAATAAATCAGTTAGCGGCTTATCACCTTTAAAATCAATAAGCTCAGCGGTTAAAGACGCTGTGCGTTGGTGTTCTTTTTCTTCAATGGTAAATTTAAAACGCTCTAAATCAACGCTTTCATCATTGCCCCATAACCAGCTTTCTTCAGGCTTTACAATAGCGTACCAATCGGTTACGAGTGTTCCTTGCGTTTTATCTTGCTGTGTTGCGTTAATGTTATTATCAGCAAGCACCGCTTGAATCGAATCCCAAATGAACACATCTAAATCTTCAATGCCGTCATTTTTATCAAAATAAATACGCGCTTGTTTATCTGCTTCCTCAACCCAACTGCCTTTAGCAATGGTTAAAACTTGCGCCGGCGGACGATAGTTTGTTGCCTCCGGATTATTATCATATTGACCCACATCCATTTTATAAACAGGATCTTGAGCGGGTTGAGATAACGATGCAGGCGCTTTAACCGGCTCATGGGCGCGGTAATTACGCTCATTATGAGCATCACTTGTAAATACACTACACCCTGACAAACTTACCAATACACTTACTGCTAGTGCTTTTGGGATCCAATACTGCACAGATAATTCTCCTTAGCATACCCTTAATTGTTTTAACAAATATATGAGTGGGTAATGCCGATTTGGTTCAATGTAAAATCAATATTAACTTTACATTTATAATTTGCTTGCCTAACTGCATTCAGCCTATGAGATAACAAACGGACTAGGCTACAAATAGACACATTTTTGCTATGGTACTTTCACAAGCTTGTAAAAACAAGAAACACTGCACTATTAACCGCCTAAAATTAACCGCTGCTATAGTTTAACGCGGGTTTTGTGTTAAACTTTGCCGCCGTGCAACGCTACGTGTTTATTTTTTTGTTGCCAAGTCGGTTGTTTTCATCCAAGTAACTTAGGTACTTTAAAACCCATGACTGCATTTTCAAATCATCAAATTGTTTTAACCGCAATTGGCGAGGATAGATCGGGCATCGTCAGTGAACTTACGCAACTCGTAAGCGATTGCCACTGTAATATTATAGATAGCCGTATTGCAATTTTAGGCAACGAATTCACCTTTATTATGCTACTTAGCGGTGATATGTCAGCCATTAGCCGCATAGAGCATACATTACCGACCAAAGGCATGGAGCTTGGACTGCTCACTATGATGAAGCGTACTTCAAGCCATAATCAAAGCGAGTTTTGTGCAGGCTATACCTTAGAATATACCGGCATAGACACCCCTGGCACATTAAGTAAAGTAACGCGTTTTTTTGCAGATAATAATATTAATATTTGCTCATTAAAATCAGACACCTACGAAGAGGAAACTGAGCTTAAAATGCGCTGTGAACTTGAATTTAATATTCCCGTTGACGTTGATATTGACCAATTTAAAATTAGTTTTGAAAACCTTTCGCACGTTTTAAACGTAGATTACATCTTTCGACGTATTCGCTAAGGAGTTTAGCATGAACAAAATTACCCCATTACAAAGTGGCGACACAGCACCGGCTTTTAGCTTACAAAACCAAAATGACGAAACCGTCGTGCTCAGCGAGTTATTAAAAGAAAAACAAGTACTGGTATACTTTTATCCTAAGGCGTCAACGCCTGGCTGTACCGTACAAGCCGAAAACCTGCGTGACCAACAAGCCGAGCTTGCTAAATTTAACACCCATGTTGTTGGCATAAGCCCAGATCCGATTAAGCGTCTTAAAAACTTTGAAACAAAAAAAGAGCTTAACTTTGACCTACTTTCAGATGAAGATCATGCCATTGCTGAGGCATTTGGGGTGTGGGGCTATAAAAAGTTTATGGGCAAAGAGTACGACGGTATCCACCGCCTCACTTTCTTAGTAGGCCAAGACGGTAAAATTAAACACTTGTTTGATAAATTCAAAACCAAAGATCATCACCAAGTGGTGTTGGACTATTTAGCCGCTGAATAAAGGCTAAAGGCTAAAGGCTAAAGGCTAAAGGCTAAAGGCTAAAGGCTAAAGGCTAAAGGCTAAAGGCTAAAGGCTAAACAAGATAAAAATAAAAGCGTTGCTCAAGGGCAACGCTTTTTTATATTTGCTTATTTATAATTTAGCTAATAACGGTGATTGTGGAATACCTATGCGAGGAAGTAGAGCCGGTGTTACCGCAAAGGCTGCTGGTAAACGTCCTTTCAATTCAGCCATTTTTATTTGATTATTTTGCTGATCGTAAATGTAGTATTTTAAAACATCACCATAAGCACTTCCCTCTAAATTACCTTGTTGCAGTGTATCTAATGCATTGTCGTAATTTGCTGCATAAATATAAGCTAATGCTAAGTTTCCAGCAGAACCTTCGTGTAAGTTACCGTCAAGCTCTCTAGACAACCCCTCTAATTCAGCTATAGCCAGTTCATAACGACCTAGTTGTATGTAGGCATTAGCAAGCGAGTTTTTCGTAAAATATGGCGGGTTGCTTCCTTCTGGATACCATGTTTCGTAAGCACTTAAGATATCTTCATATTGTTCAAGTTTAGAAAAAACATGAACGAGTAAAGTATAACTTTCTAATTTAATTTTTCCCTCTTCAAAACCTGATAGCACATCTCTATTTGCATACCATTTTTGAATATTTTTTGCCGTTTGTATTAGTTGTGTTGGTTGATCACTTTTTGCATCACCAGCTACCTCTAAAAGTTGCGCTAACTGTTGGTTATACTGATTACTAGCAGCGGGCTGTTTTTGCGCACTATGTTGTTCATTCTTTGGATTTTCATCAACAATTTGTGCTGCTGCCAACGCGCTAAAAGACAGTGCAGCCAAAGCCATTACCATATGTTTACTTTTCATTGTTTTTTCCTTGTTTAACATTTTGATCCTTTGAATATTAAAACTCTTTGAGTGTTCAATATTCAAAAGAGGGGGAGTGAAAAAGTTATATTTAGATTTTTTTTCATGCTCAGAGAGTAACAAACTGGCTAAATCTAACTGATACTTACCTTTGAGTTTTCGCATACATTTTTCGTCACAACTAAGCTCTAACTGCTCTTTTGCCAAACGCGCTAGTTTTGAGCATATTGGGTTCCACCAAAAAACACTTTCTATAAAGCAAATTAGCCATGTCCAATAAATATCACCTTGTTGTAAGTGCGTTAATTCGTGCTCAATAACAGAGTTTAATTCTTTTCGATTTTCCATTTCAGGAGTAAGCCAAACAACCGGATTGACTAACCCTGTTGCAAAAGCAGGCCCTCCAATTGAGGTGAATCTTATTGGGTATATACAGTTTTCTCGTTTTGAAGTGCTATATAAGCTTGAGTTAGCTTTTAAGTTTTTGACTAACTTTACATACATAGCAACACGCAATGTAAACAAGCCAATTCCACTAAGCAGCAATACACTAAAAATATGGTTTAATGATGGTAACCAACTCACTGGTGCAATAATGCTACTTTCTGATGTTATGACCTGCGCACCGGTAGGGGCTATTAACGTATTTAAAAAACTAAACTCAGCAACATTAACAGTATATTGCGATGTACTTTCAAATAATGGCAATTGAGAAAAGTATTGCCAAGGAACAAACCAGGCTATTAAAGCCAGCATTATTACGTAAAAATTTAATCTAGAAGGGGCACTTTTCATCCCTAATGATGCAAGCAAACAACACACACTAATAATTGTGCAAGTTACAAAATAATCCATCATAGCCTTCTCCTTTAATCTTGCTTTTTATTTTTCAATAACGATTGTAGGTACTCAATATCCTCGTCATTCAGCTTTTCTTCTTTAATAAAATGGGCAATTAAGCTGCGAGAGTTACCTTTAAAAAAACGCTGCATAAAGCTAGGCATTGCTTGTGCTGAAAATGCGCTTTGAGTGATCACTGATTTAAATACAATCGCTCTCCCCTCGTTCCCACAGCGTACTATCGCCTCTTTTTGCTCTAACCTATCAACGATTGTTTTTACTGTAGTGTAAGCTACTTGCTTATCTTTTTTTGTATCAGCAAGTAGGGCTTTATGTAACTGGCTAGCAGTACAAGGCTCGTGCTGCCAAAGCAACTGCATTATGTCTAATTCAAATTCACTAAGTTTCATTTTAACCTCTATTACTACAATTGTAGTTTTCACTGTTACAAATGTAGTAATAAGCGTTCAGTGTGTCAATATAAATTTTAAAATAAGAAAATAAATTTAGAGGTGGGTAAATACATTAGCGTTACAAGGCATCATTATCAAAGTGAACATATATAATGAGGTGTCATTTTTTGTATTTATTGCTTTAGCCCTTTAGCATCGTGGCCGATAGCTAAATTAGTAACCTATAACATTATGGATAATACGCAATGATACAGCTAAATAAACAATCAGCCTTTGAGGTTAAAATTACAGCCGATAAAGCTAATATGGCACAACAAACAAAAGAGGCTACAAAAAATCAGGACAACGCTGATTATCAGTTATCATACAAAGAGCGCAATGAACTCTCCTCAAAAGGTGCTGAGCAAAACGCTGAAAAAACAGCAAATTCAGAAATGCCTGAATATATCGCAAAAATGATAGAGCAACTTAAAGAGCTTAAACAGCAGCTTGAAGAACAAAAAGAACAACTCACTCAATTACAAGCTCAATTCGATCCGGAAGACGAGGTCATACAAGCACAAATTGAAGCACAGGCAAATATTGTTTCATCAACACAATCTCAAGTAGTCGCGCTGGTACAAATGATTAGCCAAGCCATGAAAGACGCCGGTATTACTGACGCAGGTGCACTTGTTAGTGCCATTGTTTGAATTTTCAGAGCCAAGTATTCAGCGTTATACAAATCTACCTTACAAAGGCGGCTTTATTTTTATCATCGGCTTATTATTTCAATGATAAATATGCCTACCCTAGCGGTTAAACAACCACGTTGTGTTTGCGTTCTCACTCTTCATCTAACAGTGCTTGCTGATAAATTTTATTAAACTGTTCAGCAGGTAAGTCTGCCGCAAAGTGGTAGATAAGCGCTTTATACTCATCGCTTTGAATTAATTTTGAGAGTGTATTATTAAAGTCCTGCATAAATTTTATATTTTCTTCACTGCGCTCACACATTAAATGCCCAACAGTAAACGATGTTTTTAATTTCAAATCAAAGGAGTGAATATCAGCGTCTGTTATATCGTGCCAATACGTGGCTACATCGCTGGGGTATTCAATAGACGCATCAAACTCTTGCAACTTCGCTAATTGTTGTAATCTAGAGAATATATTAGTAGGAGCTGGTTTTATTTTTGTTTTATCTACCTCTTCAAGTAGAGACATAATGTCTTCGGAGAATATTCTGAATTTTGATAACCCCAACCTTAATTCACTTTGTGACACCAACTCGTCTAAATTTTTTATATGTTTAAATTGAGCCAAGCTATTTGGAGAATAAAGTCGCGGTGCGAGATACAAAGAGAACGGCTTTGATATTAAATAGCGGCTTGCTCGTTCTGACGTGTTAATTTTATTGGCGAAACAATGACTAATGCCAAATTGCACCTCCGCATTGGTATCTGGCGCTTTTACAAACTCAATTCTGTAATCTCGCATTTCAGCCAAAATTAACTTATAAAGCTGCGCGTCGAGCGATTTTCCTTCGGTAACTGAGTTCAGTCGTAGCAAAGACTCATCGTTACTACTTAATACGATTTTTGTTTTATTTGCGTCAAACTCTGCAAAACGCGTATTTTCATAATCTGATTTATATAATGCCTGCAACCTTCCCGATGATTTTAATTTTGGCATTGTTTGGTCAAATCTTCGCGCCAAGGCTTTCCCTTTTTCATTATTCGAAAAGGCTAAATAAATAGGCCTTGCGGGCACAACCTCTACATAATTAAGCTTTGATTTGTACTCTTTGGGAATGTTGTAGTCAAAATCAACGAAAGCATCTATGCGTTTATTGAGTAACAGTGCCACTGCGTTTTCAATAGTAGAAGCCGGGTAATAATCGTGTGGGTATTCAATAAACTTATCGAAATTGTAGCCATCAAGCCAGCTTAATACTTTGTTGTTTAAATCAGACAGTTTATTAAACTTATGAGCAGAATCTACAAAATACGCATTAATTGGGTAATCGTAGTCTAAATACCAATTAGGATAATAAGCTAAAGGAATATCCTCTTTAGCAACACCAACAACAATATCATATTGTTTTTGTTCAAATAAATTGGTAATTCGTTTGTAAGTACTAAAATCAAACTCGAGCTGTTCATCCGCATAAACTTCTTTTAATAATTCAATATAAACGCCTGTTTCATCCGGATTAGTGTAATCAACCCAGTGAGTCACGCCTACTTTTACAGTAGCAAAAGCCGAGTTTATAAAAACATAAGAAAAAACAAACAACAGTAGTAGGTATTTAGCCAAGCGCATTCTCCCAATCACTTAGTTTAATATATGCACCACCAGTGTACTTTGCAAACTTGGGTTTTAGTTTGGTACTTTAAAAAGGTTCAAGGTTCAAGGTTCAAGGTTCAACAAAATAAAAACAAAAGCGCTGCTCAATAACAACGTTTTTTAGTATTAGCTTTGCTTAAAAGTCATAGAAAAGTTTGTGATAGTAATATCTTAGGTAATTTGTTAAAACTATATAAATTAAATAAATGAGCGTGACATAGTAGAAACCTGCGCGACGCGCGGACTAGAAAATAGTAAGGTGCAAGGAGTAAATATTAAGCGAATGAGCAATATTAATTTAATTGATTTACGCATTAAAATAATGCTAGAAGTTTTAAGCTTATGCTCAATAAACATCTCTGATGATTTTAATTCTCAAATTATTTCAATACTCGAATTAGACAATATCCGTGACTATGGATTTGTAATAGATTCTTTGTATCTGCTCGAAGATACTCAACTAGCTAAGGATGACTTCTACAATCATGGAATCAATATACATGAATCGAGAAACGAAAAATTTGGTGAAGCATACTTACGCATGTACGGAATATTCAATGCCTGTTATCTTCAGCTACAAGCTTTAATAGCACTATCTTCTAAATTAAAAATACCATTTTCAAAGAGTGAGGCGGACCAGTTACCAATCTTTCTATTTAGGACGTATTACGCTTCACACACCGTAAACACAGGATATAGCTCTGATAGACGTTCTTATATTCTCGACCGACATGCACTATTAAATGGTTCTGTTGAAGGCTATTCGTCAAATACAAATGGTGAAGATCATTTTGTAAAGGCAGACATCCTCGAACTCTTATATGAGTGGGATCATTTCCTAGCCAAAAATCTTAAATCCATGTCATCAAAGTTTACTGATAAAATTGAAATTATTCCTCACGATGCATTCGATTTATCTAAGATCTCGGAGCTTATTAAGTCAGAAGCTGAAATAGAATCATAATGCACCTAACAAGCAACTAATCAGGAGAAATAACTATTGGTTTTAGGTAAATCGATAATGCGATGTTTATTTTTATTATATCTGTTTAGATTTGGCTCTTCTGCTGCATCATGCATTCAAACTGATGATCAAGTTGCAGCATGGAACTTAAAATACAATCATTTATTTAATGTAAGTGTACAGCAAAATAATAGTTCATTTTCCGTTACAGTATATTTACCAGAGAAAATTAAAGAAGAGATGTTTAATTTTGTTTGGGTTGCAGTAGGTGAGCAAGATGACCCACTATTTGCCATACCAACAACTGTGGTCAAAGAAGAAGGAAAGACAAAAGCTTGGTTTATTGCTAAACCTCTTAATGGCGAAAAGTATGCATTTATTTTTAGCTATGGAAAAGGTTGCGGCATTGAAATTGAAGTACCTGTTGAGTTTAAAGAAAAAACATAACAACCATAATGGAGTTTGAAAATGAGAAAAGAGTTCGAATTCACGGTCAAGGGTCATAAAATTAAAATTGTTAACTTATGGTTTGGTGGTGTAAAACTATATGTTGATGGCGATTTTCGTGATCAACATTCTACTTTTATTGCTAATGGCAAAACGGCACTTCTTTCAGCTAAACTTGCTGATCTTGGTGTTTTAGAGATTTTCCCCATATCAGCTTTAATATCTGTAGAAATGGATGCATTTTTAATTACGGACGATGAAAGGTTGCAAGTATACAGCTCACATAAGCGTTTAAACTTAACACAGCAGCGATTAGCAAAATAAACACATAGGTAAAATATGAAACTATTAATGGCCCCTTTATTACTCATTATTGCTGGATGCAGTAGTGTTGCGCAAAAGGATGAAAAATATTCGCCGTGCTCTGAAGCATGGTTTAACCATGTTGAACAGCAAATTAATACCGGTGACGGTTATGGACATGGGCCAGACATTGGCTCTTTAGAATGGCGCTCTGTGATCATGTTTAAACTCGGTATTAGAGATAAGCCAAACGTACCAGAATTAAATACACCGCAGTGGTGCCAGTTTATTGATGAAAATTATATTTAAAGCCTGCTTGGCTTTATGAGCTGAAATTTGTTGAGTTAGGTTGGGTTTATAACCCAACCTTGTATCTACGTTATATAACTTAACGCAGAGCAGCTTACAGCTGCTCTTTAATTAATCCCCAAATACTTATGTACTTGAATTGATAAGCGCCAGTTTTTGGCGATACAAGTATCAATAGCTAATTTAGTGGCTGAGGCTTTTTGGCTGATTGGCTGCAAATATACCAGTTTTGGGTTTACACCGGTGGCGGCAAATAGCCCTTCCAATTCTTCTACGTGTTTTTGCATAGCAACTGGGTGTTTAATTTCATCGGCGCGTTGCATAGCACTACTGAGTACTTTGTAGCCACCGCGCATATTAATTTTTGGCGATACCGTGACCCACGTTTGTGCAGGGGCGAGTATTTCAAAGGTGCCACTGGTTTCTATTTGTGTGCTAAAGCCATGATCATGCAGTAAATTACATACTGGGTTCAAATCATACATGCAAGGTTCGCCACCGGTTATAACAACATGCTTGGCGGTATAGCCACGGGATTTAAATAACTCAAGTACCTGCGCTGCACTGGCCTCGGCCCAATGATCTGAGTCGGCTTTTTTTTCTACCGTGTCATCAAGTGATACTTTATATACGTTATCAACATCCCAGGTTTGCTTTGTGTCGCACCATGAACATCCCACAGGGCAACCTTGCAGGCGTAAAAAAATAGACGGCGTACCAGTAAAACTCGCTTCACCTTGAATGGTTTCAAACACTTCATTAATTTTGTACAAAAGAAATCTCACTTACAACCTGACGGCAAAATTGTTACTATTAGAAATCACAAAGCACGGTGCAAAAATTGTCATTTATGCCTTGGCCGTGTAGTATATCGCGCCCTGATATAAACCTCTATCAAAACTAAAGAGCAAACCACGTATGACGCAAAAAGTAGTTGTTATTTATTCCGGCGGTATGGACTCATTTACTGTATTAAATAAAGCCCTGCAGCAAGGCCATGATGTTTATGCCCTCTCGTTTGATTATGGTCAGCGTCATGTTAAAGAACTTAAAGTCGCCGCCAGCGTATGTGAAAAGCTAAATGTACCGCACAAAATTGTTGATATATCGGCAATTAATCAGCTTATTGGTGGTTCGTCGTTAACAGACGATATTGATGTGCCAGAAGGCCATTACGAAGAAGAAAGCATGAAAAGCACCATTGTGCCTAATCGCAACATGATTTTACTTTCTTTAGCGGTAGGTTATGCGGTGTCGCTTAAAGCAAGCAAAGTATATTACGGTGCGCATTCGGGCGATCATGCTATTTACCCAGATTGCCGCCCTGAGTTTGTTAAAAAGATGGATGATGTGTGTCGTATTGCTAATTACGATGCGGTAGAAATTTTTAGCCCGTATTTAAATAATACTAAAATCGATATTTTAACCGATGGTATTAAAATGGGCTTAGACTACAGCCAAACATGGACCTGTTATAACGGTCGTGATAAGGCCTGTGGCAAATGTGGCGCTTGCCAAGAACGTTTAGAAGCCTTTGAGCTGAACAACGTAACCGACCCGCTTGAATACGAGTAAAGTTTAAAATAAGCACACTATAAGGCTACCAAGGGTAGCCTTTTTTAGTATGAAAAAACATTAAAGCCAGCGTTTTACCCGCGATTTGTAATCCTCAAATTGCTCACCAAATAACTGATGTAACGCCCGCTCTTCGGGAATGATTTGAAACAGCGTTAAATAACCAACGTAGCCCACAATACCTAAAAAAGCCCAAATAGAGCTTAGCCACACGCCCCACCCCGCCAGTATAAAAGCAAAGCCTAAATACATAGGGTTACGTGAGAGTTTATATACCCCTGAGGTAACTAAGCTTGTTGCTTGCTCAGGTTTATTTGGTAGTACCGTGGTTTTGGCTAAACGAAAACTGACGACCCCAGCAATACAAAAGAAACAACCTATAGCGACTAATCCTAATGCTAGGTAAGTTATGAAGGCGGTAAAGTCTATTACTGTGTAATGCGCAATCAGTGCCATAACAGCAGCGAAAAATACCACAACGACAACCGGTGGAATTTTATTATTTAACATACCTATTCCTTGTATCGATTAAAAAAACTACATGGTTACTATATGGTGGCGGCACAAATAATAACAATGACTTTATAAATACAAATAAAGTTACAATTAATTAGCTTTATCGGCGCTTAATTATGGTTATAATTTAAACTTAAAATAAAATTAAAGGAAGTAATTATGTCTGGCACAACAATGATAGTTCTCATTGTACTTATTTCTGTAGGTTCGGGGGTTATTTACGATATGTATAAAAAGCACCTTGAGTTTAAACATAAAGTTCAAGACAACAATCAAGATGCTCATAAGCAACTAGCAGAAGTAACCGCGCAAGTGACTGAACTCAAACAGCGAGTACAAACACTTGAAGCCATTGTTACCGACTCAAGCTATAGCGTAAAACAAGAAATAAACAAACTATAGCCGTCCCTTAGTTATAAATAATTAGGGTATAAATGTGCATTTTCTGGCTGCTCTATACCATGGGCAGCTAAAAACCCGCCAATGGCTTGTCCACACCCTTGGGGTGCCCTGCCGCTGTCTATTTCAAAGTTTAACTGATTCGCCTCTTGCTTACCCATAGAACATAAACTAACTGAACTTGGTGAACGCATGGCAATGCTTAGCTCCCCGACCTGCTCTGCGTGTACATATTTACTAAAGCGCGCAAAGCCTTGGTATTTAAAATGCTCACTCACATACTCGTTACTTACAGCAACCAGTGCGGCAATAAAGCTATGTAAAAAGCTGTTGGTTGTTGCATCAGGTGCTAAAAATGACAAGGTTTTATTATTAAATTCGCTTAGCTGACAACTATCGCAATGAAGTTTAACCGTATACACCTGCTCGCCGGTGATTATGGCTTGGCAGTTAATTAGCGCAATTTTATTATCCGCAAACACCAGGCGCTCTATCAGGTCGTTCAATGGAATATTTTTAAACGATGTGCTTTTAACAAGCTCAGGGTTTTGCGCCATAACAGGTAAATCATGATGATTATTAAACGGCGTGCTGGTTGCGCCTTGATGCTGCAGCTGAAAAAGCTCTCTTACTTCATGCTCGCGTGCCACTTTCAATGCTAAAAATGCTGTTTGAATAAGCTCTGAGGTTGGCAAATTTTGCTCTACTGGCCAGCGACGACCAAACAGTAACTTTTTTGCTTTGTTCTCAGCACGGTAATTATCTGGACTAAGTACCGCCACTTGCAGATAAATATCACTGTTTTTTTCTGCAGCTAACACACTAAAGTGAGTAGAAAAACTAATGTCGTTAAGCACTTCATTAACGCTGGCTAGCGTATGTTTGTAACGTAAAAAATGCTGGGGAACAATCCAATTATTATTGGCCAGTTGTACTAACGGCGCATACGAAATCGGTTGCTCGTAACTGTGTTGCCACTTTTGCCCATCGCCTAATAATGGCTCAATTTTTATATTTTTATCTGACATATATAAACCAAATAAATCCGCCTGATGGCAAGATATTAACTATGAAGCACTTTACGTAGTTAATCACAAAAACCGATCACACTGACAGGAGTATTTAGCATTCAAATACTCGTTGATACTCTGTTATAACTTTTTGATAGTAAAGTCTATCTTTATTGAGCATTCGAGTATAATGGTTAAGCAATTGCTGCTGATATTGATGATGTTGTGGATTGTGTTTATCCCACATTTGAGCACCGGTTTGAGTGAGTGTTTGGCTAGCATTTACACTAACGTGTAATACTTCGTAAAAACGTTTGTTTTCAACAATAATTTGCTCGTTTTCGAGCTTTAAATTACAGGCTTTTAAACCTTCGCGCACTTTGTAAAGATGCTGAATGGGGCAAATAATAAAACTGAGTTGATGCAAGCTTTGCGGGTTGTTGGCAATAATTTGCTCAATAAGCTTTAAACATAAATCGCCCCCCACACCAGCAATAACCACCACTTGCTTTGCAGCTGTTGGCAATTTAATTTGCGCAACATCTTCGCAGCGCACTTGCCATGAAGGTAAAAATTTACCTTGCTCAAATTGTTGCAGCGACTGTTCGAGCGCTTCCATTAACGTTGGAATAATATCCACAAAATTTATATGTTTTGCTATACCGCGCTCAAGTAACGCCATCCCTAAAAAGCCATGATCGCAGCAACAATCCCAAACAATATCGTAAGGCTCTGTAATTAATGAATTGATGGCGTTTAAACGTTTACTCAGTTTCATTTAACTCACTATGTTTTTGTTTTGTACACCAATGCTTTTAAGCTTTTATCGCTATCAATTTCAATAAAGCGATCAGTCGGTTCTAGGCGTTTAACAAACTCAATAGCACCTTGAGTATGTTCTTGAATAAGTGCTTTAAAGTCGTTTTCTGAAAGCTCTGGGCTATTAGCGCATAACAACAGCTGTGTAGTATCGTTTAAAAGCTCAGGAAGTCTGCGCAGCACTTTTTGGTAGTCTTTTGTTAATATAAAACTGCCTTTTTGAAAGCTGGGTGGATCAACAATAATTAAATCAAACGGTGCGGCTTTTTTTAGCTTACCAAACGACTTTAAAATATCATGCGGTAAAAAACTGACGCCCCTATCAACATTGTTTAATTGATGGTTTTGCTTACCGACTTTTAACACGCCTTTGCTCATATCCATGTTCATCACATGATCGGCACCGCCGTGCATAGCCGCTACCGAAAAACCACAAGTATAAGAAAACAGATTAAGTACTTTGGCATGTTTACTATTGTGCATGACAAACTCACGGCCTTTTCGCATATCAGGAAAAATACCGGTGTTTTGCTTACTCATTAAATCAACCAAAAAACGCACACCATTTTCGGCTACGCTATGGCGCGCGGGCAATTGCCCATGCACTAGGGTGTTATGACTTTGTAGCCCCGCTCGCTGCTGATACACCAATGCAGTAATTAGCTCTGGATGATGTTGTTGTGCCCACTGCCATAACATATCGGTGAGCGTAGTGAGTGTTACCTCATCAATTTCACTGTATGACACCAAAAACAAACTCGGTGGATAAAAGTCTAAGTTAATATGGCTTAGCGCTTCTACGCTGTGGCCGCGACCATGAAATACACGGCATAATTCGTTATCTGCAAAAGGCGTGTCTGCTAATGCATTAATAAGAGGAGTAAAATCGATTGTCATTTAATTAATCAACTGTTGTTGTAGTTCATGTATTTCGTCGCGTACAGAGGCGGCTTTTTCAAATTCTAAATCACTGGCGTAGGCATGCATTTTGGTTTCAAGCTGCTTAATTTGCGTGGCAATTTCTTTCGCACTAAGAATTTTTTTAGACTCTTTACGAATAAGCTGTAAGTTATCTTGCGGTGAAGCATCTTCACCTACATCCATTACATCGAGTATCTTTTTGATCAGTGCTTTAGGCTCAATACCGTGCTTAACATTATAAGCATGCTGTATATCGCGGCGTCGCTGGGTTTCATCAATGGCTTTGGCCATCGACTTAGTGATTCTATCACCGTATAAAATAGCACGACCATCAAGGTGGCGCGCAGCACGGCCTATGGTTTGAATAAGCGAGCGAGCTGAACGTAAAAAGCCCTCTTTATCGGCATCTAAAATAGCAACTAGTGCCACTTCTGGCATATCTAAGCCTTCACGTAGTAAGTTAATGCCTACTAACACATCAAACACACCGGCTCGTAAATCACGAATAATTTCGACCCGCTCTACGGTGTCTATGTCAGAGTGTAAATAGCGTACTTTTACATTATGTTCGCTTAAATAATCAGTTAAATCCTCAGCCATGCGTTTGGTCAGTGTTGTTACTAACACGCGCTCGCCTTTTTCAACACTTTTATAAATTTCTGAGAGTAAGTCATCAACCTGATCGCCAACCGGACGCACTTCTATTAATGGGTCAAGTAAGCCGGTTGGACGAATAACTTGTTCAGCAACCTCGCCATTGCTGCGCTCTAATTCAAAATCACCCGGTGTGGCCGACACATAAATAGTTTGCGGTGCAATGGCTTCAAATTCTTCAAAACGCAGTGGGCGGTTATCCATGGCCGAGGGCATTCTAAAGCCATATTCAACGAGGTTTTCTTTACGACTTCTATCGCCTTTATACATAGCGCCAATTTGCGAGACAGTTACGTGCGATTCATCAATAATCATTAATGCATCGTCGGGTAAATAATCAAGTAATGTCGGCGGCGGATCGCCAGGTGTACGCCCCGATAAGTAACGGCTGTAGTTTTCAATGCCTGAGCAATAACCAAGCTCGGTCATCATTTCTATGTCGTATTGGGTACGCTGCGCAATACGTTGCTCTTCAACTAATTTATTAGCGCTGAGTAATTGTGCCCTGCGCTCTTTAAGCTCAACTTTTATTTTTTCGATGGCTTCGAGTATTTTTTCTCGTGGCGTTACATAGTGAGTTTTAGGGTAAATAGTAGCGCGCACTATGTGTTTTTCAACAGCACCAGTGAGGGGATCAAAAATACTCAAGCGTTCAACTTCATCATCAAACATTTCTACACGTACTGCGTAGGTATCTGATTCAGCGGGGAATATATCCACCACTTCGCCGCGAACACGATATGTACCACGACTAAAATCAATATCGTTACGGGTGTATTGCAGCTCTGCAAGGCGGCGCAGCATATCGCGCTGGTCGACTTTTTCGCCCACTTTTAAAAGCAGCATCATTTTCATGTATGAATCAGGATCGCCCAGACCATAAATCGCCGATACCGACGCAACGATTATGGTATCGCGACGCTCTAACAGCGCTTTAGTGGCGCTGAGCCGCATTTGCTCAATGTGTTCATTGATGGATGCATCTTTTTCAATAAAGGTGTCACTGGCTACCACGTAGGCTTCTGGTTGGTAGTAATCGTAGTAAGATACAAAGTACTCAACCGCATTATGCGGGAAAAATTCTTTCATCTCGCCGTATAATTGCGCCGCTAAGGTTTTATTGTGCGCCATAATAATAGTGGGGCGATTTAAATCACTAATGATGTTAGCCATTGTGAAGGTTTTTCCCGTCCCTGTTGCGCCCAATAAGGTTTGATGAGCAAGCCCTGCTTCTAAACCTTCGCACAACTGAGCGATAGCGGTCGGCTGATCCCCAGCGGGTTTAAATTTTGATTCTAACTGAAAATGATCGCTCAATGACTACACTCCTGTAATGCTTGACTGCTTAACGCTTCAATTTCTTTCATAAACCACTTATAGGCTACAAGGGCTGTGAATAAATTACCAATGGCCGCGCCAATAAACAAGCCGATTAAACCTGCCAGTTCATTCCCGATATACGCAAAGGGAACATAAAAAATAAATAACCGAATTACGCTCAAAACTAAGGCGTTCATGGGTTTGTGTAAAGCGTTAAACGAGGAGTTGGATAAAATGATCACTCCTTGCAAGCCATAACTTAATGGGATGGTATAAATAAACAGTTTTATGACATCAACAACGGCTTGCTCTTTACCAAATATTTCACTGATGACGCCTGAGAACATAATTAATAAAATATAAATAACAAACTGCCATAACATCACAAATTTTAAGGTTCCTAGGTAGGCATCCTTTACGCGAGAAAAATGACTGGCTCCAAAGTTTTGACTAATAAAAGGTGGCAAAGTCATCGATAATGCTAATACCACCAAACTCGCTATTGATTCTATTCGACTCCCTACTCCAAAAGCAGCCACAGCCTCTGGACCATGATGTGCAACCAATGCTGTCATTACTGCCATAGCAACCGGTGTTAGCATGTTAGCACCTGCTGCGGGTAAGCCTATTTTTAATATTTTACGAATTGCTCCAATAACCGTTTGCGACCCTGCTTTTAAACTCAATAAGCGCTTTTTAGCAATTAATAAGTATAAAATAATTGCCACAGCAACTGCCCATGCTATAACACTGGCGATGGCGGCTCCTTTAATGCCAAACGCAGGAATGGGGCCAAAACCAAAAATAAGTACAGGATCGAGTACCGCATTGATAAGCCCCGTTCCACCCATAATAATACTCGGTGTTTTAGTATCGCCACTGGCACGCAGTACAGAATTACCAATCATCGGGGTAATTAAAAATACACTGCCTAAAAACCAAATACTGATATATTCATGAATGAGCAGTAATACTTGCTCCCCAGCTCCGAGTAAAGTAAAAATAGGATCAATTAATAAATAGCCACACGCAGATAAAACCAACACTAATACCACCGCAATCAACAACGATATACTGGCATCAAAACGCGCTTCTTCAATATTGTTACTGCCTAATGCTTTTGCTATTACCGCTGAGGTACCTATGCCTAAACCAATCGCTAAACTAATAACGGTAAAGGTGACGGGAAATGTAAAGCTCACTGCAGCAAGCGGCTCAGTACCCAATAAGCTAATGAAAAAAGTATCAACTATGTTGAACATCATTAGGGTGATCATCCCAAAGATCATCGGAATGGTCATTTTCTTTAATGTAGGCAAGATTGGGGCGGTGAGTAAATCAGGGCGAGTATGTGATTGAGAATGTGCGCGCATAAAATAAATAAGCCTCTTTTACTGAACGGCATATTTTAAAGCATCCGAGCTGTTCAAGCCATGCTTTATTAAATCTAAACAATTAATTAAACGTTTAATCTACAAACTGTTATTTTTATGCCTTTGTAAACAAATTTTGCGCTAACACACTAAAAACCAAATAAAATACATTTATGTAACTTTTGCAACATTTATTTTTTAGGTTTTGTTGATTTATCACACAGTCAGAGACTGTGTTTTATCGTCACGAAAAATTTTATTTATCGATTAAGTGAGTAACTTAGCTGAATCGTAAGCTATTGTTTTTAAATGTATAAAAAAAAAGCTTTTAAATACTTGAAATCGTTGTAGCGCCCTACAATGCTGGGGGTGCTGATGTTCTTAAAGTTTCATAAACAGAGTTATCCACAGAAACCGTGGATAACTCAATCAACCCCACGTTTATAAAGGGCTACAACCGAGTGCTAAATTGTCTGATCATTTGGTTTTTTCCGTTACCAATATGCAAACAGCGTTGTATGCCCCTGTTATGTGTATGAAGGTGATTTTTTCTTAGACTAATATCAGTGAGTAACACACTCAAACAGGTAGCTAACTCATTGATTGTTTTATTTTTGTACAAAGCATTGCTGCTGCAGTCAAAATTTATATTATGTTTTAGCGCTAGTTTTAGTTTACGTAACTAATACGCATTTAGTTCAACCGTTTTAACGTACCAAAATAAAAAGGAGCCATTTATTTTAAATAAGTTAATTATCGCTTTATAAAAATACAGGAAATAGAACGCGTTTTTGCTATTAAAAGCCGTTTTCTTAAATTTTACTCATCACTTTATTAGCTCAAATTACAAACTTCATGCAAATATTGCCCTGTTTTTATAAAACAATATCACTGCGCTTTACTTAAATAGTGTTACAAAACGCGCAGATTGCACATAAAAACAACGAATAGACCTCTTTTTTGAATTTATGATCTTTTATATGTTGACACTTTGCTATGCGGTCATTAATATTTCGCCCCGTTGAAAGGCAAGACGCTTCCCCCTTAGCTCAGTTGGTTAGAGCGACGGACTGTTAATCCGCAGGTCCCCCGTTCGAGTCGGGGAGGGGGAGCCAATTTACTACAATCACATAGACATACCCTCCAATTTGCTCTACCATTCTTCTTTTAAAATAAAAACTTTTTTGCTTAAAAAACTAACCATTTGATAACTATTGATATCGAGCTATAATTAGTTTAATAATCATGAGGTTGTGTCCTCCCCCATTTGACATAAAAAGATTAAATAATGGCAGCTTTCAAAAAACTTATTCTTATACAACTGTTAGCTTGGCTGGTACTTGTGTCCGCTGGTAGTTATTTTATTAGCCAAAATTTTGATAATGCCATCGGCAACGCTCAAAAAAATGCACAAGCGACCGTTGAGCAATACATTAAAAATCTCTCTGCGACAGATATATCAGCAGAAAATCTTAAAAACACGCTTGCAACTAGTGAAACCTTTTCAAATTTTGTTTTACGTGACTATCAAGGCGTTGAAGTATTTTCGGTTAACAATGCAGTGCAATTACCTTTTATTGCTGAGCTTATTCAATCTAGTAGCAACTCAGTACGTCCTCAGTACGCCACAAATAATAACGCCGATATAAAAATTGAATTTAAATTAAACATTACTCACTTGGGTGAGCAGTTTCAAACCGCGTTTTTTGTTATTTTAATTGTTAGCACCCTACTCGCCCTAATACCTATTATATTGATGAAAACCATTGTTAAGCACATTAACGACAATATATGTACGGACGTTGCTGATGTTATTGATGTATATATCAATCAAAACCAACTAGGTGATGATTTTGCAACTAAAATTGATTCACCTGAGTTAGCTAAGTTAGGGAAAAGTTTAATTCCTAGCTTTAATCGTTTATCGCACTTTTTAAAAAGTAAAAACGACAATATAAAAAATGCAGCCCACGATATTAAACGTGAAGCCTACAAAGACGGCGTTACTGAATTAGGTAATCGCAATATGTTTGTTGATTACTACGAAAAAAATATAGAAAACACCGAAATAAGTACATTTGGCTCTTTAGCACTTGTCCGCTGTAGTGAGTTACAGTCAATTAATCAAAGTCGAGGCTATCAAAAAGGTGATGAGTACATTAAGTCGGTTGCAGATATCATAGTAAATATCAGTGGTACCTATTCCGGCAGTCAAGTTTTTAGAGTAAACAGCTCTGACTTTATAATTATATTGCCGAATACCCCGTTAAAAGAAGCTGAAAAATTTGGTGAAAACTTACAATCTCGCTTTACTCAATATATGCAAAACCAAGAGCTTAGCTCGGTTGCAAACACAGGTATTGTGGGGTACGAAAAAGCCAAACCTTTAGGTGAGTTGCTCTCTATCGTTGATAACGCAATGAGTATGGCGCAATCTAAGCAAGCTAATGCGTGGCATGTACAGCGCGATACTGATCTTGTTAATAATGTGAGCGCAGGGTTTGGTAACCAAAACTGGCGTAAAGTGATTAACGAAGTGATCGAGTCTAAAAGTGTCCATTTAGTGATCCAAAATATTATGCCATTAGGTAAAAGCATTAAAGCCTATGCTGAAATTCAAGCCCGCTTCAAAACAGAAGAAAATCAAGCTTTGCCTACCGCTTCATTTTTAGCAATGGCTGAAAAGCTCGATATGGCAATAGAAATTGATAAGTTAATTATAGAATCGTCATTAGAAAGAATAAAATCGAGTAATTTATCTGAAAAATACTTTGGCTTAAATATTACCCCTTCAAGTGCGCACAGTGACCAATTTATGATTTGGTTAGAGCGTCGTTTGCTTAAAGATACCCATATTGCTTCTAAGTTAATTTTTGAGGTGAGTGAATTTGGTCTGCAACAAAACATTAAAGCAAGCAAACGTTTTATTGATATGGTGCATCGCGTTGGAGCCAGAATTACTGTTGAACGCTTTGGTGTAGGACTCACATCATTTAAGTTTTTCAGAGATTTAAAACCAGACTTTATTAAAATGGATGCAAGTTATACCCGAGGCTTAGAGGATGATAAAAATAATCAGTATTTTATGCGTTTAATGGTCGACCTTGCACACCGAATTGGCGTCAGTGTTTTTGCTGAGGGCGTTGAAAGCCAAGAAGAAAAACACATTGTAGAAACGTTATGCCTAGATGGTGTTCAAGGTTACTACATTGAAAAGCCCAAAGACATCTAACGCCTCTACTCCAATTAACGTAAAAAAGAGCATGTATGCTCTTTTTTACGTTCTAAAGTGTGCTTTTATGAATTTTCAGCCGTTAAAATGCTGACAGTTTTTTAATTGCAATGTCCCTTGATTTTAACCCTTTACAATTAGCCCATTATTTAACGTTGTTTATTTAACTGATAATCACTCAACGTGTTGTTAATCACAGTAGAAAAAAGGATAATACACGGGATTTTATTAGCGTGAGGCACACATGACAGAATACGTCTTGTTATTAATTGGAACAGTGTTAGTCAACAACTTTGTATTAGTACAATTTTTAGGCCTTTGCCCGTTTATGGGTGTGTCTGGGAAACTTGACACAGCCATAGGTATGTCTTTGGCAACTACCTTTGTGCTAACGCTTGCCTCTGTGACAAGCTATTTAGTAAATGAGTATATTTTATTACCATTGGATATTACCTATCTGAAAACAATGAGCTTTATTTTAGTGATAGCTGTTGTTGTACAATTTACTGAAATGGTTGTCAGAAAAACCAGTCCAACGCTTTACCGGTTACTGGGAATATTTTTACCTTTAATAACCACTAACTGTGCGGTATTGGGTGTTGCTTTATTAAATATCAAAGAAGATCACACGTTTTTACAATCGGCCGTTTATGGCTTTGGTGCTGCGGTGGGGTTTTCATTAGTATTGGTTTTATTTGCTGCATTGCGCGAACGTTTAGCCGCTGCAGACGTACCAACCCCATTTAAAGGTGCCTCGATCGCAATGATAACGGCAGGTTTAATGTCAATGGCCTTCATGGGTTTTACTGGATTAGTGAAGTTTTAATATGACCTTGTTGTACGCTTTAATAGCGCTGGGTTTGCTGGCGTTAATTTTCGGATTAATTTTAGGGTTTGCAGCAGTACGCTTTCGAGTTGAAGGTAATCCTGTTGTAGAACAAATCGATACCATTTTACCGCAAACACAATGCGGCCAATGTGGTTACCCGGGCTGTCGTCCTTATGCAGAAGCCATTGCCAATGGCGATGAAATAAATAAATGCCCTCCAGGTGGTGAAGCGACCGTTAAAAAGCTAGCTGATTTAATGGGGGTTGAGGCTAAACCCCTCGCTGGCGGCGAACAAGCAGATCCGGTTAAAACAGTGGCGTATATCCGCGAAGATGAATGTATTGGCTGTACCAAATGTATTCAAGCCTGCCCTGTTGATGCCATTGTGGGTGCAACACGTCAAATGCATACCGTTCTAATCGACGAATGCACTGGCTGCGATTTGTGCGTTGAACCTTGTCCGGTCGATTGTATTGACATGCTACCTGTTGCACCAACAAAACAAACCTGGAAATGGCAATTAGACGCTATTCCTGTTACCCAAATAGATTAGAGGTTTGAGTGGAAAAGTTACTTGAACAAATAAAAAAAGGCACCGTTTGGGCATTTCCTGGCGGCGTACATCCTCCTCAGCAGAAATCATTATCTAATAGTGCGCCTATAGTCAGACTCCCTTTGCCTGAAAAACTTGTTCTGCCTTTAAAGCAGCACATTGGCGCTAGTGGTAAATTAATAGTTGAAAAAAACCAGCACGTGTTAAAAGGCCAAGCGTTAACAAAGCCATCAGCTAATTGGTCGGTGCCAATACATGCACCTACATCAGGCATTATTATTGATATTACGCCTATGCCATCAGCGCATCCTTCGGCATTACCTGAATTAAGCATTATTATTGAACCCGATGGCAACGATACCTGGTGTGAATTATCGCCTTTAGCAAACCCAGCCACTGCATCACACGATGAACTGGTTGATGTTATTCATAATGCGGGGATCTCTGGCATGGGCGGCGCAGGCTTCCCAACCTATGTAAAAGCTGACATTAAACAACCTATTGAATTTTTGATTGTTAATGCGGTTGAGTGTGAACCTTACATCACGGCTGACGATACCTTAATGCGTGAGCACGCCGCTGAAATAGTCAAAGGTATTGAGCTAATGCAGCAGTTACTCAATCCGACGCTGTGTATTATTGGCATTGAAGACAATAAGCCCGAGGCTATCACAGCCATGACAGAAGCGGCGAAGCATAACGAGCATATTTTAATACAAACCGTGCCTACTGTTTACCCTTCTGGCGGTGAAAAACAGCTGATAAAACTACTCACTAACCGTGAAGTACCAAACGGCGGTATCCCTGCTGATATCGGCATTTTAGTACATAACACCGGCACTTTATTTGCGATACAGCAAGCTGTATACGAAGGTAAACCGTTAATTGAACGTGTCGTTACCGTTACCGGCAATACTATACATAATCCAGGCAATGTATGGGCGTTATTAGGTACTGAAATTAAGCACTTACTTGATTGCCAAGGTTTTTCACCGGTGCCACAACAACGCGTGGTCATGGGCGGCCCTATGATGGGCTTTACCTTACCCACAGTTCGTATTGGCGTTGTTAAAACAACAAACTGTATACTTGCCCCAGATCATAAAGAATTAGCAGAGCCTGGCCCAGAAAAAGCCTGTATTCGCTGCAGTGCCTGTGCCGATGCGTGCCCTGCCTCGTTATTGCCACAACAATTACAATGGTTTGCTAAGTCAAAAGAATACGACAAACTCCAAGAGCATAACTTATTTGACTGTATTGAATGTGGTGCCTGTGCCTATGTATGCCCTAGTGAAATACCACTTGTTCAGTATTACCGCGTTGCAAAAGTTGAAATTAAAGAGCAAATTGCCGAGAAAATAAAATCAGATCGCGCTAAAGAACGCTTTGATGCGCGTAAAGCGCGTTTAGAGCAAGAACAAGCTGAGCGAAAAAATCGCCACAAACGTAAACCTGCCCCTAAATCGACCGAAGAGCAGCAAAAAGTAGCCGATGCTCTTGCTCGCGTTAAAGATAAAACCAGCGATGGTGACAATAAATCAGCTGTAGCAGCGGCAATTGCGCGTGCTAAAGCTAAAAAGCAAGGTGGCGAACTCGAGCCAGATAACAGTGAAGTTGCAAAAGAGCGTGCAGCCCGTAAAGAGCAAGCTCGCCTTTATAAAGAGCAAAAAGCACAAAATAATGGTGATGACGAAGCTGTAGACGACAAGAAGTCAGCAGTTGCAGCCGCTATTGCCCGCGCTAAAGCTAAAAAAGCAGCACAAGCTAATGAGCAAGCAGCAAGCGATGACACTGCAAGTGAATCTCCAGTTGCTGCTGATGATAAAAAAGCCGCGGTAGCCGCTGCTATCGCCCGCGCAAAAGCTAAAAAGGCAGCACAAGCAAATGAGCAGACAGCAACTGATGACACTGCAAGTGAATCTCCAGTTGCTGCAGATGATAAAAAAGCTGCCGTCGCTGCCGCTATTGCCCGTGCTAAAGCCAAAAAAGCAGCACAAGCAAATGAGCAAGCAGTAAGTGATGACGCAGTAAGTGAATCACCTGTCGCTGCCAATGATAAAAAAGCTGCCGTCGCTGCCGCCATTGCCCGTGCTAAAGCCAAAAAAGCAGCACAAGCTGCTGAGCAAACACAAAGCGATGACGCAATAAGTGAATCACCTGTCGCCGCCGATGATAAAAAAGCCGCCGTGGCTGCCGCTATTGCCCGTGCTAAAGCCAAAAAAGCAGCACAGGCTGATGAATTAGCAAAACAAAGTGAAAACACTGAGCCACAAAGCAACGATGAATCTTCAGAAGGTTCACAGCAAACAGCTCAAGAAAAAAAGAAAGCCGCCGTAGCCGCCGCTATTGCTCGCGCTAAAGCTAAAAAGCAACAAAAAGAAGGAAATGATCAGTCATGAAACTAACCATGGCCAGTTCACCCCACAATCATAGTCACAAATCTGTGACACGTTTAATGTTAACTGTGATTGCGGCCTGTATTCCTGGTGTTATTGCACAAGTTGTATTTTTTGGTACCGGTGTACTTATCCAATTATTATTAGCGTTAGTGTGTGTAAGCGCATTTGAAGCAGCCATTATGCTAATGCGTAAGCGCCCTATCTGGCCTGCATTAAGCGATGGCAGCGCATGGCTAACCGGCGTGCTATTAGCGATTAGTGTTCCGCCTTTAGCGCCGTGGTGGGTTATTGTTATAGGATGTTTGTTTGCCATTGTTATTGTTAAGCAACTTTATGGTGGTTTAGGCTTTAATTTATTTAACCCTGCAATGGCAGCTTATGTACTTTTATTAGTGTCGTTCCCTGTGCAAATGACGGCCTGGTTACCCGTTTCAGAGTTACTCAATACGGGCATTACTTTTAGCCAGCAGCTTAGTCTAATATTTAGTGACTTTACAACTCTTGGATATAGCTTAGATCAGCTCAGAGTGGGTATTGATGGCAGCACGATGGCCACCCCTCTTGATACGTTAAAAACAGATATTGCTCATAGCCTTACCGTCACTGAAAGCATGCAAAAACCGGTATTTAATGAATGGGTTGGCCTAGGTTGGGGTTGGGTTAATTTAGCCTTCTTACTCGGTGGCCTTTATTTATTAAAAACAAAAGTGATTAACTGGCATATACCAGTGAGTTTTATTGCCAGTTTAAGCCTATGCGCTGCAATTGGTTATATTGCCTCGCCAGGCACTGAGCCGGGTCTGATGTTTCACTTATTTAGTGGTGCGACTATGCTGGGAGCCTTTTTTATCGCCACCGATCCTGTATCAGCTGCAACCACTAATCGAGGCCGTCTTATTTATGGTGCCGCAATTGGTTTAATTGTGTATTTAATTCGTACATTTGGTGGCTTTCCGGATGCGGTTGCATTTGCCGTATTACTGATCAATATTGCAGTACCGCTTATTGATTACTACACACAACCAAGAACCTATGGCCATGGAGCAGTAAAATGATTATTTCTTCAATGGTAAAAAATGGCGCAATATTATGCGGCTTCGCACTCCTTACAACAGGATTAGTGGCCACAATAAACTCGTTAACGGCCGATAAAATTGCAGAGCAAGAGCAGTTGCAGTTAACTAATCAGCTTCAAGAAGTATTGCCGCATTCCAAATACAGCAATGAGCTATCGCAAGATTGTGTAATTATATCTGATCCATTACTAGGGCCATACGACAACCAAGTTATTTATCGTGCCCGAAAAGATAACGAACCTGTGGCATTAGTCATTCGTCATGTCACCCCTAGCGGCTACAGTGGCGATATAAACTTGCTTAGCGCGGTATATCGCGATGGCAGCGTTGCTGGTGTAAGGGTTACTAAGCATGAAGAAACCCCAGGTTTGGGCGATAAAGTCGAAATTAAAAAGTCAGACTGGATCACCTCATTTAATTCAAAAACAGTACAAAGCGAAAGTGACGCGCGTTGGGCCGTTAAAAAAGATGGCGGTCAGTTTGATCAATTTACTGGCGCAACCATTACGCCTCGCGCTGTAGTTGGCTCAGTTAAAAATGCGGTAGTGTATGCACAAAATAACTTTGATGATCTTTTTGCAGCAGCGAATGCTTGCCCTGAGGTAACACCATGAGTGAATTAAAAACCCTTTATAAAGAAGGCCTATGGGGAAATAACCCCGCCTTAGTACAGTTATTAGGTTTATGTCCTTTACTTGCTGTTACCTCCACGATTACTAATGCGCTAGGTTTAGGCTTAGCAACCTTGTTAGTGTTAGTGGGCTCTAATATTACCGTATCATTTGTGCGCAATTGGGTGCCTAAAGATATCAGAATACCGGTTTTTGTAATGATCATTGCCGGTTTTGTGACGATTGTGCAGCTGTTAATGAACGCCTACACTTTTGGCCTTTATCAATCTTTAGGGATTTTCATTCCGTTGATTGTGACTAACTGCGCCATTATTGGTCGTGCTGAAGCATTTGCCTCTAAAAATCCAGTGCATTTATCTGCCTTTGATGGCTTGATGATGGGCTTAGGCTTTATGTTGGTACTAGTTGTACTTGGCGCAATGCGAGAGCTGATTGGCCAAGGCACCTTATTCGATGGCGCCGATTTACTACTCGGTCCTTGGGCTTCAGCTTTACGCATCGAAGTATTTAGCTTTGATAGCCAGTTTTTACTGGCCATTTTACCACCAGGCGCATTCTTAGGGCTTGGGCTGCTGATCGCCGCTAAAAACGTCATTGATGCACAAATAAAATCAAAACAAGTAACGCCGCCAGAAGCTGAAAAAGGCCCACGTGCACGTGTTACTAGCTTAACCTAAGGGGAAAACGCATTAACTTAATAAAAGTTAATGCGTTTTAAGTTACATGAATAAAGAAAAACGTCACCAAATACTTACTCGCTTGCGCGATGACAACCCACATCCTGAAACGGAGCTTGAATATTCAAGCCCGTTTGAGTTGCTAGTTGCCGTAACACTCTCAGCACAAGCCACCGATGTTGGGGTAAATAAAGCCACTCGTAAATTATTTCCGGTTGCTAATACACCACAAGCCATTTTAGATATTGGCCACGACACGCTGCGTGATTACATAAAAACCATTGGGTTGTTTAATTCCAAAGCAGCCAATGTATATAAAATGTGCCAAATATTGGTAGATCAGCATAACGGTGAAGTGCCTGAGAATCGTGAAGCCCTAGAAGCCCTACCCGGCGTTGGCCGTAAAACTGCCAATGTGGTACTCAACACCGCCTTCGGCTGGCCCACCATTGCTGTAGATACGCATATATTCCGTGTATCAAACCGTACTAAGCTTGCCATGGGTAAAGACGTGGTAGCCGTTGAACAAAAGCTTGAAAAAGTGATCCCCAAAGAATTTAAAGTAGACGTACATCACTGGCTCATTTTACATGGACGTTATGTTTGTACAGCCCGCAAACCAAAATGCGGCAGTTGTATTATTGAAGACTTATGTGAGTTTAAAGATAAGACTGAGTAATGTTTAGACTGCTTTGATACGATAACGGACATTAGCATCAATAGTTTTCAGAGATATTTTTAGTATCCATTAAACGTAGAGCTATCATCATCTTGACAGTCAACTAAGCCGCCACATTGATCATATAAACTTTAATTAAAAACACCAGTAGAAACTAAGACTTCACTTTAGAATTCATTACTCTAAGATATATAACCCTAATCATAATGAAATAAGGCAATACGTTTTCTATTATTATGAAAAATCTATTATCCATCCGCTCCTATAGCACAAAGCCAGTTCGTCACTCACATCAATTTAATCAGTTGGTTCTACCTTTACGTGGTGTCATAAATATATGTGTTGGTGATTTCAATGGAAAAGTTGCACCAAGTGAATGTGTTGTAGTTAAAGCCAACGAAGAGCACCTGTTCACTGCAAACACTGAAGCTAGGTTTGTAGTCGTAGATATGAAAAATCTTCCGCTAAATATTTCATCTTCACAATGTATTGTTTTTGCAATTAACTCATCTCTTAGAAGTTACTTAACTTTTATCGAAAACCAACTAGAAAACAAAGTTAATGCTCAATTAGAACAGGCGATGTTCGAAATGTTCAGCTTACTGCTGGCAGAGCAAACTTTATTACCAAAGGTAGATAGTCGCATTGGTACAGCAATATCCTTCATAGAGCAAAATATTGCAGAGCAGCTTCAAATTAAATGTTTAGCTGAATCTGCTTTCCTGAGTGAAACACAGTTTAAGAAACTATTTAAAATACAAACAGGTATGACCGTGATGAAGTACGTAACAAAACTTCGAATGGAAAAAGCCCAAGCATTACTTACGCATACAGATTATCCGTTACCAATTATTGGTGAAAAAGTAGGTTATAAAGAACCCTCAGCCTTTAGCCGAAAGTTTTCACAATACTTTGGTCTATCACCAACTAAATTCAAAAAGTAAACTTAGTCGGAATTGTTAACTATTGCGTCTTAATTGTTAAAAACACCCTACATAATTAGCATACTATTTCTATATTGAAGTTATTATAAATAGGTCTCATTGTGGAAAATCATCACGGAAGTTTTAAAGGTGTTATGGCGATTATTGTTGCTAGTTTCTTGTGGGGGACAACTGGTACTGCTGCAAGCTACTCCCCAGATGTAAGCTCTTTGGCTATTGGTGCGTTCTCTATGGGGATAGGAGGAGTGCTACTTGTAATCACAGCTCGAAAAAAGCTACTTATAGATTATAAGCTGATGCTCGAACAGCCTAAAATATTTCTCTTAGGTGTCGCTTCTGTCGCTATTTACCCATTAGCATTCTATACCTCAATGCGCTTATCAGGTGTTGCCATTGGTACTGTAGTATCTATAGCCACTGCACCTTTTTTTGCTGGAATCCTTGAACGTCTTATTAGCAAAAAGGACATTTCATTGCAATGGATGTTGAGCTTTGTCATTGGTGCTATAGGTATTGCTCTGTTAACTTTAGGTAAAGACCAGAGTAATAATAATGCTTACAGTATCAATCAACAGGGTTTGGGGATTATTTTAGGTTGTATTGCTGGTTTAACTTATGCAGGTTATTCATGGGCGGCAAGGTGTTTAATTGAAAGTGGCGTTCACTCAACATCGTCCATGTCTGGGCTATTCGGTTGTGCTGCACTATTGTTACTTCCTTCATTATGGTTTACGAGTGATAACTTATTTTCAAGTTCATCTAATGCTTTCGTATCTTTATATATGGCAATAATTCCAATGTTTTTAGGATATTTATTATTTGGTTTTGGCTTGAATTATATAGATGCAAGTAAAGCGACATTAATCACCTTAATTGAACCATTAGTTGCAACTGTTTTAGCTATAGTCATTATTGGGGAAAAATTTAAAGTAATAGGTTGGGCAGGCGTAGCTTTAGTATCACTATGCCTATTGATGCAAACAATCAAACCTCAAAAAAAACTAAGGTTAGCCGTCAAAACAATGTAGATATATAGCCCTAAATATGCTCCTGAATTTGCTAAGGCTTAATGTCAGCATATGGCTAAAAGCAGTCCATAGATTTTCCTTTTGCTATCTACCTTAATTATCTTTTGGCTGGCCGACAATTGCAGTTGATACGCATATTTTCCGTGTATCAAACCGTACTAAGCTTGCTATGGGTAAAGACGTGGTTGCGGTTGAGCAAAAGCTCGAAAAAGTGATCCCCAAAGAATTTAAAGTAGACGTGCACCACTGGCTCATTTTACATGGACGTTATACCTGTGTGGCGCGTAAGCCAAAGTGTGGCAGCTGTATTATTGAAGACTTGTGCGAGTTTAAAGATAAGACTGAATAGCTCCCACCTGTTAAGATACGAAAGCGGACCTTAGCTTTGGCTTACCCAGCGTCAAGTTGCGACATCGCTGGCTTAAGTTGTGTCGATTTCCACCCAAAAAAAGAACAGATAGGTAGCAAACTGATCTTTTAAATAAATTACCCACAAGATGTGCTTAGTAACTGTCTTCAGTAAATTAATGTTACATCTATATTCTTGCAGGGGGTTATGAAGCAACCCCACTCTTGAACGATAAAAAAGCTAAATGTGCTGCCTTACCTGAACTGTAATTATCTAGATGACTCATCTTGTAACCTGCGTACAATAAACCTTCAAAAAAATAAAAACCCCAATCAACACAGAAGTGCTTACTTAATAACCCCTCATCTTTCGCAAGTTTTATCAATTCTCGTATCTCGTTATCTTGCTGTTGTATACGAACTTGAAGCTTTTCACTTTTCTGAAACATCTTCTCGAATTTTTGCAAAAAAGCGAATTCCTCGTATAACGGCAAAGTATTTTCGAATACAAGCCTAATAGCATCCAATGAGTCTTTAGCTTTATTTTCAACGGACATATTTACTTCATCAAAGCGGTCTAAACAATATAACGCAATCTCTTCTTGAAGCGCTTCCTTATGCTTAAATTGGCGGTACACCGTTGCTCTACCAACTTCAGCCCTTTTAGCCACGTCAACTAGCGTTGAGTCCTCGTTTTGAATAAACAGTTTTAACCCCGATTGAATGATTTTTTTTCTCGAATTATTTGTTCTTGCATCCATTTTATGAGACAGCCTTGTATCATCTATTAAGTTCCATTATGATACAGCAATGTCTCAAAAGTTAAAAATGAATTCTGTGGAGCAAGAGAGTGAATAGACTAATCGGTATTGACTTTGCAAGAGCGTTAGCGCTCTTTGGTATGGTTATTGTCAACTTTAAGTTAGCCATGAACGCCGATATTGGCACACCACAATTAATAGAGTTTGCGGCTCTATTCGAAGGTCGGGCTTCGGCTTTGTTTGTTATATTAGCGGGTATAGGTATTGCGTTTTTAACTAAAAAATGTGTTACCAGTGAATCACTTGAACACATCAAGCAAGTAAGAACCTCTTTGATAAAAAGGTCTGTTTTACTACTTTTGATTGGCTTGGCTTTTACACCTATTTGGGAAGCCGACATCTTGAAATTCTATGCATTCTATTTTTTGATAGCTGCATTATTATTTACTCTTAGCAGCAAGAAACTGCTCAGTGCATCTATCGGTTTTGTTTTTGCATTTCCATTAATGTGGCTATTCTTTGATTACGAAAAAGGATGGGATTGGCTTGAGCTTAGTTATTCTGGTTTTTGGACAACTGAAGGAGTGATTAGACACCTTTTCTTTAATGGTTATCACCCAGTTTTACCATGGTGTGGTTTCTTGTTATTTGGCATATGGTTGGGTAAACAAGATTTATCCAATGCTAATGTAAGGAAGTCTTTGTTTACATGGTCTTTAAGTATTTTACTTATTGTAGAAGCAAGCTTCTATATGCTGAGAATGTGGGCAGGAGATGACCCGTCTATTGGCATGTCAAAAGATGAAATTGAGTTTTTGTTAACCACGTCAATAATACCGCCGTTGCCACAATATATGTTTTCAGCTGCAAGCTCTGCCGTTCTTGTTTTGCTGGTTTCTCTAAAACTAGCAAGTGTATTTCCTACCAACCGGTTAATTGAGTGGCTAAGCAAAACTGGGCAGTTAACGTTAACTCTGTATGTAGCACATGTCATTATTGGCATGGGAATTCTTGAGGCAACTGGCTTACTCATTAATCAAACCATAGACTTGTCAATATTTTCCGCATTGGTCTTTTGCATAATTAGCATAATTTTCAGTGTGTTTTGGCTCAAGTATTTTAAACACGGGCCTTTAGAATGGATTTTTAAAAAATGCACTTAGTAGGCCAAAACATTGTTTTAAAAAACTAAAACTATTGAGACTGTTAGCTGTTTAATTAGGGTAAATAATGCTATGTCGATAGTAACAGTCAGGAAGTTAATAAAAGCATCCTATAGGTATTATCTTTTGCATCTACTTTTATTATCTTTCGGCTGGCCGACACAAACCTTGATAAGTTTGCTATGGGTAAGAACCTTGTTGAAGTAGAAAAGAAGCGCGAAAAAGTAGTGCCTAAAGAGTTTAAAGATAAAGCAGAATAGATCCGTAAATAAAAAGCGTTCATTTAGCACGATTGTTAATAATAAGCTCAATGATTAATTCGTATTCCAGTGTTACTTTTTTGTTTATTCAAAGTAGGTGTCTAACTTTGGCACCTTTCATTTTTCATACCTTGTAAATCAATTCAAATAAAATCTGTTTATTCGTGATTTGGCGTAATTATTGGAACATTTTCAAAGTATTAATTTCACAAGCGTCAATCCTTTAGTTATGCTGTTGAGCATTATGAAATTTTATTGCGAGAATTCCTATGCTACCAATACTTCGTATCTTGTTAATTGAGCAAGATCCAGTCACCTTACAAGAGCTTTCAACGAATCTATCGAAGACCATTGTCAATTTTGAGCGAGATGATATTCATATCGATATTATTGAGCGTCTTGAGCTAAAACAAGCGTTGGACATTGTAGAGGAAGATGGCGATATTCAGGCTGTAGTGCTTAGCTGGGATTTGCAAAATAAGGTTGGCGAACGCACTTATAGTCGCTTTATCGAGCAGTTAAAAGGGATCCGCCTTGAGCTGCCTGTTTATGTTATTGGCGATGATACGAAGGGGCTTGAAATCGTTAATGAGTCGGAGGAGATTGAGTCTTTCTTTTTTAAAGATGAGGTAATTTCTGATCCTGAAGCAATTTTAGGCTATATGATCAACGATTTCGATGACCGCTCAGAGACCCCATTTTGGACTGCGTACCGCCGCTATGTTGGCGAAGCAAACGATTCTTGGCACACACCAGGTCACAGTGGCGGCTCGAGCTTTAGAAATTCTCCTTATATTAAAGATTTTTATCAGTTTTATGGTCGTAATGTGTTTGTGGGCGACTTGTCGGTTTCTGTTGATTCGTTAGGATCATTATCAGATAGCACCAATACCATTGGCCGTGCGCAAGAGTCAGCAGCGGCGACGTTTGAAGTCAAGCATACCTATTTCGTTACCAATGGGTCGTCTACCTCAAATAAAATCATCTTGCAGACATTGCTGCGTAAGGGCGATAAAGTGATCATCGACCGCAATTGTCATAAATCTGTGCACTATGGCATTTTGCAATCAGCGAGTTTACCTGTTTATTTGTCGAGTATTTTAAATCCTAAATATGGCATTTTTGCGCCGCCGTCGTTGGCCGATATAAAACAAGCGATAGAACAAAATACCGATGCAAAATTGCTGGTTCTCACCGGTTGTACTTACGATGGCCTACTGAGCGATCTGAAACAGGTGGTCGATTTTGCCCATCAACATGGTATTAAAGTATTTATTGACGAGGCATGGTTTGCTTACTCGCTGTTTCATCCAAGCCTACGATACTATTCCGCCATTCATGCTGGCGCTGACTACGTCACTCATTCGGCGCATAAAGTGGTATCGGCGTTTTCTCAAGCGTCTTATATTCATGTTAACGACCCTGATTTCGATGCTGATTTCTTTCGTGAGATTTACAGTATTTACGCCAGTACATCGCCAAAATATCAGCTTATCGCGTCGCTTGATGTGTGCCAAAAGCAATTAGAGATGGAAGGCTATAAGTTACTCAATGCTTTGTTGAACCATGTGGAAGAATTTAAACAACAGATGGCTTCACTCAAACAAATTAAAGTACTAGGTAAGCAAGACTTTATGGAAATATTTCCGCACTTCAGTGGTGATAACATGGGTCACGATCCGCTAAAAATTCTCATCGACATAAGCGAATTACCTTATTCGTTAAAGGATATTCATAAATACCTGCTGGATGAAATTGGCCTAGAAATAGAAAAATACACTCACAGCACCATCTTAGTGTTACTGACGCTTGGCGGCACGCGCTCAAAAATAATTCGTCTTTACAATGCGCTCAAAAAACTCGACAGCGGTAAAGTGAAATTGTCAAAATCGACGCGACGATCTCGCTTGCCTGAAAACCTACCCGCTATAGACCTTGCGTGTATTCCAAGTGATGCTTTTTATGGCGAGCGCGAATCAGTGCCTATCGGTAAAAGTAACAACCGTATTTGTGCCGGTTTAGTTACCCCCTATCCGCCAGGTATTCCGCTTTTGGTGCCTGGCCAGCATATTACTGAGGAACACATAGAGTACCTTAAAGAGCTAGCAGGACAAGGTTTGACGATTCAAGGGAGTTTTGATGGTGAAATCTATGTTCTTAAGGGCAAAGTTAATAAGTAAAGATATACTTTAATACAGTCGAACTCCTCATAACTAAACAGCAATATCACATGATATTGCTGTTTAGTAGAGTAAAAAGCTGATCCTCACACTCCAAAAATAAATGAAGCCAGAATGCAATGATACAATTGAAGAACAAAAAAGCGCTTACACTTCTGCGGATTGCAGCTCTCATTGTTACTCTTACTAGCATATACATTTTTGCCCCTTGGCAGTTTGCTTTATATTACTTTCACCCACTGCCCGCTAATGTTCAAGCACAAACACAAGAGGCTATTGAACAAGGAGTCGATGGCATTATTGTGTATATTCATAAACAAGGACTGCAACCTGAATATTTTACAAATGGTTGGCATAATAGAGAGCACAAAATACCCGCTTACCCTAGTGCACTTTTTAAAATTGGCAGCATTCGAAAGTTATATGATGCAGCAGCTTTAACTAAACTTTCAGCCGCTGGACGTATTGATGTAGATAAAACACTGGCTGATTATCTTCCATCGTTAATTGGACGCATTGAAAACGCAGATAAAATAACACTACGAATGATGGTAAAACACAAAAGTGGCATACCCAATTACACAGACACTGATAATTTCGATTGGTCAATCACCTACCCTGACCCACTTGCATTAGTACTCGATAAACCCGCTGATTTTAGCCCTGATGCTGACTATGGCTATTCTAATACCAATTATTTGTTGCTGCGAAAAATTATGTCTAACGTGCTGGGTTATGATCATAACCAATATATTAAAGATGAAATTTTAACGCCTCTGGGCCTAACGCATACGTTTTCATCTGTACATGAAATCAATTTAGTAGATTTGATGAGTGGTTACTACGTAGGTTATGAGAATGATTTTAAAGCACTCGATCAAGGCTATGTGGCAACCGCACAAGATGTAGGCGACTTTATTTTTGCTTTAAACAAAGGCACTTTTTTCGACGAACAAGAGCAAGCTTTGTATGCATCACTTTATAAGTATGAACACACAGGTTGGGTATTAGGGTATTCAAGCATTGCTCGTTATTATAAAGATATCGATACAGTCGTTGTGCAGTTTATAAATACTAATGGCGATGATACTGTGATGCTCACAGAAATAATTTATAATCGGATTATTGATATTTTAACTGCGCAGCAATAGTATTTAAAACTAGCTGCGTTATAAAAATTTATATGAATTTTAAAGAGGATTTAAATGCGTTTACTACACACCATGTTACGGGTTGCAGATCTAGATAAATCAATTGCGTTTTATACTCAAGTACTTGGTATGAAAGAGTTACGCCGTGCTGATAACGAAGAGTACCGCTATACCCTCGCCTTTGTAGGCTACGGTGATGAAACTGACACAACAGTGCTTGAACTGACCTATAACTGGGATACCGACAGCTATGATTTAGGCAATGCCTATGGTCATATCGCGATTGAGTTTGATGATATCTATAAAGCCTGTGCTGATATCAAGGCCGCTGGCGGTAACGTAAGCCGTGAACCAGGTCCAGTAAAGGGTGGCACAACAGAAATAGCGTTTGTAAAAGATCCAGATGGCTACTCAATTGAACTTATTCAGAAAAAAGAAAATATGAATAAATTTTAGTAAATATATTTAATAGGTTTACTAAGCGGCTTTTTAATTATTTAAGCTTAACTCTGATACAATTTTAAAAAAGGTGCTATATGCACCTTTTTATCGTAATTGACTATCTTTACTGCCACGCCGATTAAGCCCTTTAGAAAGTGCGCCTTTACCTTCTAGTTCAACTTGGCAGCTTACACAATACTTAACACCTGGTAACGCAAGTCTTCGTGCCTGTGGTATTGGTTCATCACATTCTTCACATAGCTCGGCACTGGCTCCAGAAACTAAGTTACTTCTAGCATATTGCACAGCATCATTAACGCTGGCGTCGATTTGATCTTGAATTGCACCATCGCGTGCCCATCCACTTGCCATATAACCTCCTATTTATTTGGACGTTTATATGTAACCTAACATAGGTGAAGTTTATTTAAGCTGAATATAAGAAAGGGAAAGATGCTAATAAAATTTAGGAGTTATTATATAAAATATTTAATTTTGAGATTTTAACTTCACTGAATAATTCTGAGGTAATAATAGAAATGCAGATAAATTGATTTTAGATATTTTTAGTAAAAGCTGTCTTACTAATAAATAGTAGGTGGCGTATCAAGAGATTTTCACTCTTTTTAAAGTTGCGGATAGAGAGTGCGCTGTCACACTGCTGTATATATTACTTAAAGTAAGTAAGTGGCGTCCCCAAGGGGATTCGAACCCCTGTTACCGCCGTGAAAGGGCGGTGTCCTAGGCCTCTAGACGATGGGG
>NZ_JASDDA010000011.1:73618-98570 GCF_030407645.1 Pseudoalteromonas sp. APC 3495
TCCCCAAGGGGATTCGAACCCCTGTTACCGCCGTGAAAGGGCGGTGTCCTAGGCCTCTAGACGATGGGGACACAGAAAACTGTTACCCTAGGACAAACACTAAAAATTGGTGGAGCTATGCGGGATCGAACCGCAGACCTCTTCGCTGCCAGCGAAGCGCTCTCCCAGCTGAGCTATAGCCCCAACTTATTCAATACGCTCGGTGATAATCACGTCGTGTATCGCTTAGTGCGGGGCGCATTCTATGCACCCCCCAAAATAAAGTCAACAGTTTTTTATGCGACATTATTTAAATGGTTTAAATTTCAACAAACTGGCTATCATACGTGCTAAAAAACAGATTTTCATACTAATTTAGATGTCATGTTGCGCTTTACGTTGTTGTACTCGCCACATGTATACGACTAAGTACCCTATTCAACCGATAATATGAGTTTGAATATGATTTAAAGGGTATACATTTATATGCAAATTAGCTTGGTGCTGTTTTACTACTAAAAAAGCGCTGTTCATTGGCATGTTAAACTTTAAGTAACTTTTTATTATCCGCTAATTTGTATCACGCAATACAATTATTGAAAGTTAGCCTTTTATTACATAAATATTTTATTGTTTATCCGACCACTAATGACATCTATTTAGTCTACGCCGCCGACTTTAAATAAACATTAAGCTTAACAATTGTTCGTTTAATATTAGTTTGTTGATAAAGTGAACACCGTTCGCACTGTATTGTTTATAAAAGCTTCACTCAGCACATTTTTATCATTCAAGTGTTGACACATTTGCAACTCTATCTATAATAGCGCCCCACAACAACGCAGCAATGTGGTGTTGTTTAGATGCGGGTGATTAGCTCAGTTGGGAGAGCATCGCCCTTACAAGGCGAGGGTCACTGGTTCAAGTCCAGTATCACCCACCACATATAAAATCTATTATTATGTTAATAGTCATGTTTTAAAGTTGTAATATGGGTCGTTAGCTCAGTTGGGAGAGCATCGCCCTTACAAGGCGAGGGTCACTGGTTCAAGTCCAGTACGACCCACCATTCTTTGAATGGTGCATATTACAAAAATCTAAATTCTCCAGTATCACCTTCCATTTTAATATTCATTATCCTTCACTCCTTTAGTTCATGTTCAGTATTAATTGCCATTTAGAAATTCGTTATCAAGCAATTCTTCGGTTTCAAAAAAAATCAGTATTACCAATCACATGCCAAAAACCTATCTTCCGAGTTTTATTATCTCCAAAATCATTTTGTTTAAACTTATTTTATTACGCGTGCTATCCATTTACTTTAAATGGGTTTTTAGCTCTTTTAAGATAAAAATATAAACCTTTAGAATTAATTTGCTTAATAAGCTCTCATCTTCGAAGCGAATCTTTAAATTACCTTGTAAGCGTCTAAACTGTTGATTATAGTCTGTGTTAAATTCAATTACGCTTAAGCCAATGTCTAAAAATATTTTTAATGAAGCAAAAATACTGATTGTAGAGGAGCAGCCACTTGCTCAAAGCTACATGAAACAGTCGCTCGAAAAAATTGGCTTTGGACATATGCGTTTTGCAGATCATGCTCTAGCGGCAAAAGAACAATGCTTACATGAAGAATTTGACTTGGTAATTTGCTCTTTTAATCTAAGCAAACGCCAAGATGGCTACCAGCTTTATGAAGAATTACGCGCTAAAGCATTAATAAAACACTCTACTGGGTTTATTTTTACATCTGCGGAAACTAGCGGAGAGTTAGTTCACAGTGTGTTAGAACTTCAACCCGATGACTTTTTAGTAAAACCTTTCTCTGTACAAGAGCTAAGAGTGCGCATAGAGCGTATTCTCAAACGCAAAAGCGACTTAAAAGCTATATACACTTTAATTGATGACGATAACCAGTCTAAAGCATTAAAACAAATTAATGCTCAGCTTGATAAAAGTAATAAATACAGCCCTATTCTGCTTAGATTAAAAGGTAATATTTTACTGGCGCTAAAACAAAACCAAGAAGCGAAAGACTTTTTTAAATCAGTTTTGAATATTCAAAAATTTGCATGGGCAAAAGTAGGATTAGTAGAAGCCTTAATTGCTAACAATGAGCATATTTTGGCTCAACGCATGCTCAAAACTATGCTTGAACGTAATGAAACACGACTAGTTGCATTAGACTTATTAGGCCGTTTAGAAATAAAACTAAACCAGTTTGAGTTAGCTCAAGAGTTTTTAAGTCAAGCGGCCCATATTGCTCCACGTAATATAGACCGTCAAAAGTCACTGAACAGCGTATCGCTCATTAATAGAGATTATGAAACCAGCTACTTAACTCAAAAGAATATTGCCACTTTTGCTAAGTACTCTATGCATGATAGCCCAGACATTTATTTAAATGCCGCTCGTGCTGGGATTGATTTTGCACTAACCACAGATCAAACTGACCAAATAAACAGAATCTCCCGTCAAACAAATAAATATATTAATGAGCTAAAAACACAATTCCCAACCAGTAATGCACAAACTCAAATCGATGTGCTCAATGCACGCCTTTATTATTTAAAAGATGAACATAAAAAAGCGAAACAGTTGATTGAACAACTTGATGACAGCGATACTCAAATACGTTCAGTCGATGGTGCCCTAGATAAAGCAAAAGCATTACATGAATTAGGTTTTCATCAGAAGGCGCAAGCGCTATTTAGCCAAATTATTGATCATTGCGAACGCCACCCAAGTAGGAGCGACGCGACGTACTTGCGTTATATACAGCAACAGCAAAGTGAAAGACGTGATATTAAAATGGGGCCGAAGGAACTTAACAATCATGCAGTTAAACAGTTTGAGCGTGGCCAGTTAAATGTTGCTTTAGAGGCATTCAGTCAAGCCTTTAGGGTCATGCCACACAACCCAAGTATTGCGCTTAACTTATTACAGTGTTTAGTGGATAAATCAAAAAAACAGGGGGGCTCTTTCAATAGTCTATTGGCTCAAAAGTGCTTTAAACTATTAAAAAAATCACCCTTAGCAGAAGAGCAATCAGAGCGGTTCGATAAACTACTTCAGATTGCTAAAGAAATGAAACTAGAGATTAGCTAGGGCCTGTTGACATTTGCGGATTAAAATTTGTTCAAGCAAGGGACGATTTAATCGCAGCGTGAGGTTTGTAACCTAGTGGGCTCGATAACTGCTCCTGCGTTATTCTACTGGCTTACATCCATGTAAGAATAAGTAAAAGCCGAGCAAAGCTTCCGCGTCCTGCTCACGCCCCTTACCTACATCCATGTAGGCAACAAAGAGTTAATCGTCCTTTGGCAGAACCCTTTGGGCAGCGCCTGTTTGGAATTGATGCTACGTTATCGCCCATTTATGGGGAATAACCACACCACATAGGCTCTGCCTTGCCTAAATACCAAACAGACTGCTGCAAATTTAACCTTGGAAGGCCAACAGGCCCTAGAGCTTTTTCATTGCCAGTGCGTTTACACAGTAGCGCAAGCCGGAAGGAAGTGGGCCATCAGGGAAAATATGCCCTAAGTGCGCATCACACACATTACAAACAACTTCAACTCGCTCCATGCCATGGCTGTTATCCATTACATACCCTATCGCATCAACCGTTGCAGGTTGTGTAAATGAAGGCCATCCTGTGCCACTATCAAACTTTTCATCCGCATCAAACAGTAGGTTGTCACAACACACACATACGTACTTTCCCGGTTCTAATAGTGTGCAACTAGTTGAACTATTTGGTCGCTCTGTGCCTTTTTTACGGGTCACGTAATATTGCTCTTCGTTTAACAGTTCACGCCATTGCTGTTCTGTTTTAACTACTTTTTGAACCGGTGTCGGATTGCCATGGTTGGCAAAATTAACAATATCGTTCCATTTCAACATAACAACCTCATTGCGTTATAAATTTGCTTCATACTGAGCCAAAAGCATTGGCTGACAGCCTATCATTACGTCCGTGGCTAATACCACGATCAACGCTATTTAAACACTATACGGTGCTTCTCTGTTGCTGTAAGTATACAGCTTATATAAGCGTGTAATTGAGCTTGACTACCAGGAATACTCACGCTTAATTGCCTGTCATTATTACTATGCACTATTAGCTCATCGTCTTTTATCTCTATTGACTCAATATTGCTGATGACTAACCAATGCGGGCCATTCTTTTTATCAAACAACCCGGTTAAACTAAAAACAAACAAATGCTGTGCATCACGCTGAATAAAGTTACGCAGCGGGTTACGCATTTTAAATAACGGCGTTAACCGGTAACAGCACGAACAAAATACCACTATCCACAATAGCAATATCCCTTTAAACCAAATATGTTCGCCTAATGATAAAAAATAGCCAACGCAGATAATAATCAGCCCTATAAAGGCCACTACTTGCGCTATTTTTTTATTAATAGTGTGCATAATCTCTTACTTTTTATCGGTTGCTTTTTCTGTCGGCTCAGGCCAATCACTAAAAAAAACACTTAAATAACGACTTTTTGCCAAATACCACAATACCCACAATACAATCACCATTTGTATGGCTAAAAACAGTGAAAAGCGATAATGACTATGGGCCGCCTGGATACTTAACCACGACAAGTCTATTAGCGCGCAAGCAATAAGCGGCCAACGCATGTATCGCCAAATACGCGCTAACCGTTTCGTAGCTTGATGCGAGTCTCTGGGTCTGCGTAAACAAAACAAAATAGTGGGTACAATTGCCACGGCACCAATTGCTATGGCAATAAAAAAATCATTTTTTGATTTAAAAAACAATGACATTAGATCAAGTTCAGGACGACGGCTCAGCGCGGCAATCACCCAAATAAAATAGGCCCGCAGTAACACTAAAATACTCAAATGAAACGCTATTGGCGTACGATAGCTACCATATTTATCCCAGTATTCAGGTCCATAACGGCTCACAACTGGTTTTTCCTATCGGCAATAGTGCCCAAAATAAAAAATGCAGCTAATAATGTGAGCCCTAACCACTTAGTACCAAAAAACAGTAAGGCTTTAGTTAGCAGTGGGCTTAACCACACCACTAATAAACCAAACCCAAACGCGGTGATCAACACAAAACATGCCACCCTTATAATAAAGTGACGCCTAGCTACCACGCCTTTGGTGAGCTTTAAAATATCATCAGCATAAAGCGACACTAAGCACACCATCAAAAGCAATGATAAATGCGGTAAATAGCCTTGTAGCCACTGGCCTAGGTCAATTAACAAGGTATTAAGTATATTTGTAAAACTAGCCATTATGAGTCTCTAACAAAGTAATTAAATCATCCTCTGTCAGTATTTCTATACCGAGTTCTTGCGCTTTAGTTAGTTTAGAGCCGGCTTTTTCGCCCGCCACTAGCGCATCCGTTTTGGCTGAAACACTGCCAGATACCTTGGCACCTAATTGTTGTAAGCGCGCTTTCGCATCATTGCGATTAAGCGTATTAAGCGTCCCAGTTAGCACATAAGTTAAACCCGCTAGCGGTTGTTCTTGCTCTGATGGCGCTGTTAACTGTGGCCAGTTAATGCCTTGGGCTATTAATTCGTTCACCACGGTTAAATTATGCTCTTCAGTAAAAAAGCCACGCACGTGCTTTGCCACTATTTCACCTACATCGCTTACTTCAATCAGCTGTTCAATGCTGGCATCGATTACGTTTTCAAGCGTTAAAAAATGATTAGCTAAGTTTTGCGCGGTTGCCTCACCGACTTCACGGATACCCAGTGAATATAAAAACTTTGCTAAGGTAGTCGTTTTTGCATCATCAAGTGCGGCAACTAAGTTTTTTGCTGATTTTGGCCCCATTCGTTCAAGTGATTCAAAATGTCCCTGCTTTAAAATAAATAAATCAGCCGGGGTTTTGATCAGCTCTCGGTCAACTAATTGATCAACAATTTTGTCGCCTAAGCCGTCAATATCTAATGCCTTACGCGATGCAAAATGCTTAATCGCTTGTTTACGTTGTGCTTGGCATACTAAGCCACCGGTACAACGTGCAACGGCTTCACCTTCAACCCGTTCAATATGCGAGTCACAAATGGGGCACATAGTTGGAAAGACAATTTCTTTTGCATCGCTTGGGCGTTGCTCAAGTACCACTTGAGTAATTTGCGGGATAACATCCCCTGCGCGGCGAATAATCACGGTGTCGCCCACTTTAACGCCTAAACGAGCTATTTCGTCGGCATTATGCAGCGTTGCATTTGATACCGTAACACCCCCAACAAATACTGGTTCTAGTCTTGCTACGGGTGTAATTGCCCCTGTACGCCCTACTTGAAATTCAACATCTAATAATTGCGTTATTTCTTCTTGCGCCGGAAATTTATAAGCGATTGCCCAACGCGGTGCACGAGCTACAAAGCCTAAGCGCTCTTGTAAGGCTTTTTTATTTACCTTTATTACCACGCCATCTATTTCGTACTTTAGCTCGCTACGACGCGTTAAAATATCATTGTAATAGGCAAGCGCAGCCTTTGGGCCTTCAACTAATTTGGTTTCTGGACACAGCGGTAATCCCCAATCGGTAAGCTTAGCAAGTTGCTGGTAGTGATCTTCAGGTAAGGTGCCATCGGCAACTAATCCGGTGCTGTAGGCATAAAACATCAATGGGCGTTTTGCGGTAATTTTTGAGTCGAGCTGGCGTAAACTTCCTGCCGCCGCATTACGTGGATTAACAAAGACTTTATCGCCACGTTTTTCTGCCTCTGCATTTAATTTTTCAAAGCCCGCGCTATCCATAAATACCTCACCGCGCACTTCAAGTTCACGAGGGTAATCATCACCGCGCAATTTTAATGGCACATTACGGATTGTTTTTACATTTTGAGTAATATTTTCGCCAGTAAAACCATCGCCACGGGTCGCCGCTTGAACCAGTACTCCATCGCGATAAATAATCGATACCGCTAAACCATCCAGTTTAGGCTCACAGCAAAATGTAAGCTCTTCAGTGCTCATTAAGCGCTCTTTAATACGACGATTAAAACCGCTAAATTCATCCTCACCAAAGGCGTTATCAAGTGATAACATAGGCACTTGGTGCGCTACTTGCTCAAACTTGGCAAGCGCCGCTCCTCCAACTTTTTGAGTGGGTGAATCGGCTGTTAAAAACTCAGGGTGCTGGGTTTCTAATTCACTTAGTGTCCGTAACAAGCGGTCATATTCGGCATCAGGTATGCTGGGTGTATCAAGCACATAATAACTATAATTGTGTTGCTCAAGCGTGGTACGAAGATGATTAATTTGCTCACTAATGCTGCTTGTCATGTAGACCTCAAAAAACATAAAAAAAGCCACTTTGACGAGTGAACGCCCAGTGGCTTACAAAATTTAACTTATGCGTATGTTACGCAGAAAATGCGCGAACCTGTTCAACATATTGACGAATACGCTCTACCGTCATTACATTTCGCTCTGCATCTAAAATATCGGCACCAAATTCATCCGCTATTTTTTTAGCGGCGCTGTGCAGCATGTTAAACGCGGCTAAACCGTCGCCATCGCATGGCAGAGTCATAAATAAGCTCACCCCAGCGGTGCTAAATTGTTCCATATTATCAATATCGAACGTGCCTGGGTTATACATATTCACCAGCCTAAATAACACCGGCCCTTGGCCTGCTGGGTCTAGGTGGCGATTAAAAAAGCCTTCTTCTGAATATTTAAAACCTAGCATGTTAACAGCAGGCAGTAATTTACTGCCTTGCATAGTGAGCCCTTCTGGCATTTGAATATGCACAATGACAAAGTCTGCAACGTCTTTAGGGGCATCTTGTTGTGTGTCTGCGGCCTCTTCTGTTACCACTTCAAGGTCATCCTCGATAGGTGTATTTACTGGACTTTCGTCTATCTGTGGTTCATCAGCGCTGAAGTTTAACTCACTCATTTGTGGCTCTTCTCGTTGCGCTAACGTTGGCTCTTGTGGCTCAGTATGTACAGATGAAGGCTGCTGTTCTTGAACAGGCTCGACTCGCTCATTTGCAGGGAGTTCAGCATTCTCTTTTTTTCTTACTGACCACAAACCGTGTATTAATAAGCCACCAATGACAAATACACTGATCACAATTAAAACCCATCTTAATTCTTCGGCCATCCCCTCACCTTTTATTATTAATATGCCTAACAGCCATCATTTTACCTAAAATAACCAGCAAATGACTATAAAATTATGCATGTGCAAGTTGCACCGCTTGTTCAATATCCACAGCAACCATGCGCGACACGCCGGGCTCTGCCATGGTTACACCCGTTAATCTACCCGCCATTTCCATTGCAATTTTATTATGACTAATATAAATAAACTGCACAGATTGTGACATTTCTTCAACCAAACGGCAAAAACGAACCACATTGGCATCATCTAATGGAGCATCTACCTCGTCCAGCATACAGAATGGAGCTGGATTGAGCCTGAATATAGAAAACACCAATGATAATGCGCTCAGCGCTTTTTCTCCACCACTTAACAAATGAATTGTCGAATTTTTTTTACCTGGTGGCCTTGCCATTATACTAACACCACTTTCGAGTAAATCGTCACTGGTTAATTCTAAGTAAGCACTGCCGCCGCCAAACACTTTGGGGAAAAGCTGGCCAAAATCGTGATTTACCTGATCAAACGTAGACTTAAAGCGCGTTTTTGTTTCACGATCTATTTTATGAATAGCGCCTTCTAAAGCTGTTAATGCTTGGGTTAAATCGTCCAGCTGATTATTTAAATAATCACTTCTTTGCTTCGCTTGTTCAAATTCATCAATGGCTGCAAGGTTAACAGCTCCTAATTGCTCTAGCTGATTACTTACTCCAGCAAGTTGATTTTGCGCCGCATTTAATGACAACTCTGCAGGAAGCTCTGCTAATACCTGTTTTAAATTTTGATTAAGCTCACTAAGTGGCTCTAGTACCGCTTGCGCTTTTATTAGTAAGCTTTGCTCTTCAATACTCAGTTTTTGATGCTGCTCTTGCAATGCCACCAGCTCAGTCTGTGAACTTTTTAAACTCGCTTGTTTGTTTTGTAATTCTTGTTTTGCTTGAGCTAACTGCTGCTGGGTATCCACAAGGGTTTGTTCGCCTTGTTGGTGCTGTACTAATAATTGCTCAATACTCTCTGCAAGCTCTTGCTCAGGAATAAGTAACGCTTCAATCTGCTCTATTATCTCTTGCGCACCCTCTGCAGCAGTTGCAAGCGCCTGTACAGCATGGCTAAGTTTTGTTTGACTGAGCTGCCATTCACTTCGTGCTTTTTGCTCATTAAGGTTTGCCTGATGCGCTAGTGTTTTATATTGTTCAGCATTATTCAAAGCTTGTTTGTAACGCTCATCACTATTTATTCGTGTGCTATCGGCTTGGTTAAGCTCTTCAGCTAAGGCCTGTAACTGCTGTGCAAGCTGTTCATTTTTATCGAGCTCTTCGCTCAATAATTCGCTTAACTGCTGTTGTTGCTCTAGCAGAGGCAGACGCTGTTGTTGTAATTTTGTTAGCTGCTGCAGATGCTGATCAGCTTGCGCTTTAAGCATATCGCCACGCGTTGTTGCTACAGCAAGTTGTTGTGCTAATTGATGAATAGTGTCTTTGCGCTCATTTTGCTGAACAGTTAACAATGCAGCCTGCGTTTTATGTTCTTCAAGCGTGGAGTGTGCGTTCGTCAATGCCTGTTGTTGTTGCTCAAGTAAGGTTTCTTGCTGCTTGAGTTTTTTGTGCATTAATAATAAGGAATTTTCTGCATTTTTATCGCCACTTACATGCCAGTTTCGACCGTGTAATGCCCCTTGCTTATCTATAACCGCAATATAACTATTGTCGTTAAGTGCGCTTATATCGCCGGCTTCATCATAAGCAATATGATTTAATAACTCAGGATACACACCTGTGGTAATAAACGCGGCAATACTGTGCTTAGCTGCAGACTGCGATGCAATTTCCCACGTGCTATTTTCTGCTTTACCTTGTGATATATGAATGTGCTCAAGTGATGACAGCGCCTGCTCGACTAAAAACTCATATCCCGACTGAACAGTTAACTGCTTAATTAAGGTTAAACTTTCATCGCTGCTTTTTTCAAGCCCAAGAGTAGTTTGTAGCCCCGCTATACCGGCTTTTAATTCATTTACTTGCTGAGATAAATGCTGCCAATCTTGCTGTGCATCATCTAGCTGTTGCTGCTGAGTAGTTTGCGCAGTTTGGCCTTTACTGTGAGCCGTTTGCGCTTTCGCTAGCTGCTCAGTCAGGGCTTGTCTGTGCTGTTGTTGCTGAGTTAATAGCTGCTCTATCTCACTGTGTTTTAACTCATCTATTTGCTCATCAAGCTGCGTTAGTTGTTGCTTAACATAACTGCTTTTCTGTTCTGTGTGTTTTACTGCGTTGGTATGCGCTAACTGCTGATTATGCAATTGTTGATAATCTTCTTTTAGCGATTGCCAGTGTGATGTGTCGGCATTTTTAATCTCCAGCAGCCGATTAACCTCATCGCTAAGCTCTATAACCTGCTCGCTACACATTAAGTTATGCTCTACAGCCTGTTGTAAGCTGTCATCTAACTCTTGGCAGAAACTTTGTTGCTGCGTTTTGACTTCTTCACTTTGATTTTTTTGTTGCTCTAACTTGGCTAAATTTTGTTTCAGTGACAGCGTTTGTTGTTGAATGCTAATTTGCTGCTGTTCACTGCGAGTCAATTCTGTATGTGTATGGTGCTGCTGTTGCTGTGCATCATTAAGTTTATCTTGCTGAAATTGTACTTGAGCTTCAAGACTTGCCAGAACATCATCATGGCCTGAATGCGCCGTTTTAAAAAAGCTGATTTGTTCATCCAGTTTTTTTATTTGTGCGCTTTTATCAACTTGTTGCTGATGCAGCTTTTGCCATTTTAATACCGCTATTTGCCCCTTTAAAGTGCGTTCTTGGGTTTTAAATTCGCGATATTTTTTAGCATCAACCGACTGTACTGCAAGTTTATCAAGCTGGTTTTGTAACTCTTGGCGAACATCGAGGAGTCGCTCTAGGTTTTCTCGGGTGCTCTTTATGCGGGTTTGTGTTTCACGGCGGCGCTCTTTGTATTTCGATACGCCTGCCGCTTCTTCTAAAAAAACACGCAGCTCTTGCGGTTTGCTCTCAATTAAACGCGAGATCATGCCTTGTTCTATAATGGCGTAACTACGCGGCCCAAGCCCAGTGCCTAAAAATATATCGGTAATATCACGTTTGCGGCATTTGCTACCATTTAAAAAGTACAGCGATTGGCCATCGCGAGTTACCAAACGCTTAATAGCCACTTGGTTACGATCAGCAAAGGTATTGGGTAATTTACCTTGGGTATTATCAAATATGAGTTCAACAGAAGCTTGTGAGATGGGCTTGCGGTTAGTGGAGCCATTAAAAATAACATCTGTCATGGCATCGCCACGTAAATTTTTAGCTGAGCTTTCACCAAGCACCCATCGCACCGCATCAATCACGTTCGATTTGCCACAGCCATTAGGGCCGACAACACACGTCATTTGATCCGGAAATGGAATTTTAGTGGGCTCTACAAAGGATTTAAAGCCCGCTAATTTTATAGTGCTTAAGCGCATCTGTTTGTTTTACCAATTTTTATTATTTTTGTTAGTTGTTACAATTTAACCTATTTTTAGGCAAAAGGTTAAGCTTGGCGTTTAAAGTTATCTAAAATAATGCCCGTTGCCATTGCCACATTAAGTGATTCAGCGCCACCAAAGGCAGGGATGGTAATTTTATTTGTTACCAGCGCGGCACACTGCTGACGTATACCATGTGACTCGCTGCCCATTAATAACACCCCTTTCCCAGCAAACTGGCAATGATGGACATTCTCGCCCTCTAAAAATGCACCATAAATAGGCACATCCAAAGATGTTAAATAGCTAGGTAAATCAACTTGGCTTACCGATACACGAACAAATGACCCCATAGTGGCACTAATTGTTTTTGGGTTATACGGATCGGCACTGTCGGTGCTGGCAACAATGTGTTTTATGCCGTACCAATCAGCCACGCGAATGATGGTACCTAAATTACCCGGATCAGACACTCCATCTAAGGCCAATATTAAGCTGTTTTCATCGGGTAATGTGGTACTTGGCATATCAACAATGGCAATCGCCGCATTATTACTGACTAAAGTACTTACCTTTGTTAACTGCTCTTCATCTGCTGTAATAAAATGCGTTTGAGGGTATGCGCTTTGGTTATTATCAATAAAGTTTTGCGTTGCAAACACATCGGTTACTTTTAATGGGCTATTTAATAACTCCAGTACATTTTTTTCGCCTTGTACAAGGTATTGATTAAGTTGCTTGCGGTACTTCTTTTGGCCAAGCTGGCGAATTAGTTTAAGTTGGTTTTTTGAAATCATGTCAGCCCCGTTAAATTATCTGCACAGTATACCAGAGGAGACTTAAAGTGCAGCCCTATAAACAGCAAAAGCAATAAAATTAGCCTACTTACAATAAGCTAGCTAATCATAAAGATTGTTTTTATTCTCTAAAAAGGGTAAATTTACAAAAAATTACAAGGACTTTTTTTAAATGGAATCAATACACCCAACTTCATCTGAGTCAAACCAAACACCCTCCTCTATTTTTAGCGGTAAAGTACAATTTAGCGGCAAAAGCGGCGAATTTTTTGGCATATGGAGTGTCAATATACTGCTAAGTATTATTACTTTAGGAATTTATTCTGCATGGGCAAAAGTACGCACCTACCGTTATTTTTACGGTCATACGCGTATCGACGGTCATAGCTTTGACTACCTAGCCACTCCTATACAAATTCTAAAAGGCCGCATTTTAGCGGTAATCGTGTTTTTAATTTACACCATACTAAGCAGCCTCGCACCGGCGATAGGCCTTTTATTTGCTATTGGTTTTTTATTTTTGTTGCCATGGATCATTAACCAAGGTTTGCGCTTTAACATGCGTATGACCCGCCATCGTAATGTACGCTTTGCTTTTTCAGGTAATTACGGCGATGCATTTATTAACTTTGTTTTATTGCCTATTGCAAGTGTATTCACATTACACCTATTACTGCCGTATGTATTAAAGCGAATTGATCAATATATGCATGAAAACATCAGCTATGGAAATAAACCACTTACAGTAAATCTTCAGGGCGAACGCTATTACATCGCAGCACTTATTACCCTGGGAGTTGCAATAGGTGGCTTAGTTATTTTTGGCTTCTTTGCTGGTGCAAGTGCCTTAACGATCGATAACTTAAACACACAAAACTTTAGCCTTTCGACAATTGTAGTGCCGCTATTAATTGCTGCGTTGTATGTTGCGTTTTTAACACTGGTAGGCGCTGTTTATCATTCGCTTATTCGAAATCATATTTTTAATAACAGTGAATTTACAGAAGTCGCTACCTTTGATTCGAACTTAAAAGCCATTGACTATGCCATCTTACTATTTACCAATGTACTGGCAATTATATTTACCTTAGGACTTGCCTACCCTTGGGCTAAAATACGCAGAGCAAAGCTATTAGCATCAGTTACAGAAGTCACTATTTATAGCGGCGCACTTTCGTTGATTGATGTTGCACAAAATGAGCAGTCATCATTTGCTGAAGAAGCTGCTAATGTGTTTGATATTGATATTTCACTCACCTAATGAGTAATTATCCTATTTTTGGCTGTTATTATTACCCTAATAGCAGCCAATATATTAAAAGCTACGCATACCTTTCCCATGAGCAAATAACGCTTGTTGACTCTGAGAATACGACGTTACTTTCATCAACTTTAGACGATTGCCAACTTGATAGTCCGTTACCGGGCATGGCATCAGAGTTAAATTTTGCTGATGGTGGGCGATTTGTTCCTCAAGATGTAGAATTTAGATGGCCATTCGCGCTTAAAAAGCATGGACTAAGTGAACGCTTAGAAAAAAATAAGATTCTTATTGTTGCATCCGTGCTGCTAATTCCCCTATTGCTTTGGTTAATTTTATACCGCTTAATACCATCAGTAGCCGTATATAGCGTTAACTTAGCACCTGCCTCGACAATTGAAACTATGGGAAAGCAAACGCTCAGTGTGATAGAAAAAGTCGCATTAGAACCTTCTCAACTTTCTACTAATAAGCAATCAGAAATACAGCAACAATGGCGTTTAATGCTTAACTCACTCAATTTAGACAGTGCAAAATTTAGACTCTCTTTTTATCAGTCAGATTATTTTTCAGCTAATGCGTTTGCTCTTCCTAATGGGCGGGTTGTTGTGACTGACGAACTTGTTGAGCTATTAAAGAATGAACCTGATGCCCTGCGTGCTATTTTACTTCATGAAATTGGTCATGTTCAACACCATCACAGCATTCGCCTTGCAGCACAAGCTGCAGCGAGCACCGTTGTATTTGCAGTTATTTTTGGTGATTTAGAAGGGATATTAGAGGTCGTGCTTGGCTCTGGTTCATCTTTTTTACAACAAGCGTTTTCACGAGATATGGAACAAGAGGCCGATGAATATGCTATTAAAAATCTTTTAAAATTAGGATATTCTAACCACGACTTTGCTGATGCAATTGAAGCACTGGAAAATAATTTAAAAGCACAAGAGGCGACCCTTGATGATACTTGGTTAAAGTATTTATCAACACACCCAAGCTCTCAAGAGCGAATAGAATATGCGAGGCAATATAAACCACTATGACCCCTGAACTGAATTTATTGTTATTAGTCATCATTATGATAACGCTTGGCTACGGGTTTATTTATCCGCGCTTTGCAGGCAGCAGCTTTAAAAAGGTATCGGTACAAGATTTATTTGCAACAGGCATTACGCTATTAATTGCATCTCGCCTTTATTACAACTCGGGCGTGCAATTTAGCTGGTTACTATTTGAAGTTAATTGGTTTTGGTTTACTTTTTTAACTTACGTAATAATCGAAATTCCGGTGTTTTTTATTTATGCTAAAAAGCACAATATGCAGTTTTCATAGTACTCTTATTTTTATACAAAAAAGCGCCAAATTGGCGCTTTTTTGAGCTGCATTAAAACATACTAATATTTATGCTTAAGTGCCCACAAATGCAATAATTCACTGGCAATCGTTGCTGCGGCAATGGCGGTGAGCTCACTTTGGTCATAAGAAGGCGATACTTCAACTACATCCATACCCACCATATTAATGCCTTTGAGTGCACGTAAAATTTTCAGCACTTTATCAGAAGTTAAACCACCACATACTGGTGTACCTGTACCTGGCGCAAAGGCAGGGTCTAAACAATCTATATCAAAGGTTAAGTAAACCGGTAAATCGCCCACTCGCTCAATAATCTGCGCTGCAATATCATTCGCATGAAGATCATTGGCCTGCATAGCATCAATCACTGCAAACTCATGCTTGCTTTGATCAAAATCGGTACGAATACCGAGCTGAATACTGTGATTAACATCAATCAACCCTTCCATTGGCGCATGATAAAACATAGTACCGTGATCAAAACGCGATCCATTGCTATAGGTATCGGTGTGCGCATCGAAATGCACTAACGCCATTTTGCCATGAATTTTTGCATGTGCGCGCAATAGCGGTAACGTTACGAAATGATCGCCACCTAAGCCTAATAATGTTTTACCTTGGCGAAGTATTTGCTCTGCCGCCATTTCTAGCTGGGCAGTAAAATACTCAGGATCGCCTACCGGATAGGTAAAATCGCCAGCATCTGCTACTTTTAGCCGTTCAAACAAAGGAAACGTCCACGGATATTTAGTATCTTCCCATGCTAAATGCACCGACGCTCTGCGAATAGCATCAGGCCCCAAGCGGGCACCAGGGCGCCCAGAGGTGGCTAAATCAAACGGTAAACCTAGTACTACTACATCGGCGTCTATGGCGTTAATATTTTGTACCATAGGACGACGTAAAAACGTCATCCCATTTGAGTATAATGAGTGGTCAACATGACCAAACAAGCTAGACATTGCTTATAACTCTTCTAAATAAGTGTAGCCGTCAAGGCCGCTTTGCAATTCGTCGAGGACGCTTTGCTGTTCATCTACTGCAATTTTTGCGCTGACTAACTGCGCATAAGACTGCTGAAAACCTTCAACATCTAAATGTACATAACGCATCATGTCAGCAACAGTATCACCGAGGTTAATTTCTGTAATGCTGGCAACACCTTGCTCATCCATATTGACAATAGCACTGTGCGTATCACCAAATAAGTTATGCATATCGCCTAGAATCTCTTGATAGGCACCCACCAAGAAAAATCCCATTAAATACGGTTTATCGGCTGAGTATTCAGGTACTGGTAACGTACTTTCAATACCTTGGCCATCTACATAATGCTCTAAAGCGCCATCTGAGTCACAAGTAATATCCAATAACACCGCGCGCTTTTGCGGTGCTTGCGTTAAACCACTTAATGGCAATACTGGAAACACTTGATCAATTCCCCACGCGTCTGGCAATGACTGAAACAATGAGAAATTTACAAAAAACTTGTCCGCTAAACGCGCATTTAGGTCATCTATAATCGGTCGATGAAAACGGTTTTTGTTATCCATTAATTTATTGAGTTCATAACAAACGCGTAAGTTTATTTGCTCTGCCCATGCACGCTGGGTTAAATCTAATAATCCCATCGCAAACTGACTATGCGCTTCGGCTAAATCACCTTGGCTGTCGTGAAAAATTTCAATTAATGCACGGTCATCAGTAAGCACATGGAGTTGTTGCCATGACGTCCACATATTTTTAAGTAGCTGCGGCGCTTCGTCAGCTGGTGCTTCTATTTCTTCTGGTGTATACGTTTCGGTGCCAATTACATTGGAAATAAGCACTGCATGATGCGCCGTTAATGCTCTTCCCGACTCTGAAATAATGGTAGGGAAAGGCTGCTCATACTGCTTACAAATATCACCTATGGTGTACACAATATTATTTGCGTATTCAGCTAAACTGTAATTCATTGAGTTGTGTGATTGACTGCGTGTGCCGTCGTAATCAACCGCTAAACCGCCGCCTACATCAAGACACTCTATGTGTGCACCCAACTTACGTAATTCACAATAAAAACGCGCAGCCTCGCTTACACCTAAGCGCACATCACGAATGTTGGCCATTTGCGAACCTAAGTGAAAATGCACCAGTTGGACTAAATCTAGCTGATCTGTTGCTTTTAAACGGTTTACTACATACAGCACTTGAGAAGCAGATAAACCAAACTTAGATTTTTCTCCGCCACTGGCTTGCCATTTACCTTTGCCCTGCGATGCTAAACGCACACGAATACCAATGCGTGGTTTTACATTTAATTCTTTAGCTTGGCTAAGTACCATATCCAGCTCAGACAGTTTCTCAAGTACGATATACACTTTATGGCCCAGCTTTTCGCCAATCAACGCTAAACGCACATATTCTTTATCTTTGTAGCCATTACACACAATCACCGCACTGGTTTTTTCAGCCAGCGCTAATACGGTTAATAACTCTGGCTTGCTGCCTGCTTCTAAACCCAGCTGTTTTTTTTCTACTTGTGCTTGGCTGGCAACAATTTCTTCAACTACTTCGCGTTGTTGGTTAACTTTAATCGGGTAAACTAATAAATAATCTTTTGGATAACCATAACTTTCTATAGCAGTATTAAATGCACCACATAAGCTATGCACGCGATGGTGTAAAATTTGTGGAAAGCGAACTAACGCCGGCAAGCTTAAGCCTTTTTCTTCAAGCTGCTTAGCAATGTCTGTTAATGCAATGGTTTGCTGTGGGGCATCAGCCTTGGGCGCAACATACACATCACCTTGATCATTAATACCAAAAAAACCTTGGCTCCAATGACGAACGTTGTAGCTCGTACGAGCTTGTTCAAGTGATGTTGTCTCTTTCATTTATCTTTCTCTTTTATTTATGAATGCCAAACCGGCTAGTTGCGCGCATTAAAAGAAAAATAGCGATTCATGTCCAACAAGTATTTCTACTCGTAACGAGTGAGGATTAAAATTGATAAAGAAAAACAGTAAATAGCGTATTATTAGCTGAGCGCAAGCTCCATAAATAGGCTGTTCGGGTTTTCTGTGTATTCACCAAAAGGGGCACATTGTACAAACCCTAAATTCTCGTAAAGATGGATTGATTGTCTTTGCTTTGGCCCTGTTTCTAGCTTTATGATTGGGATTTCTTCTTCGCCAGCATGGTGTAATAATATTTGCATAATACGGCGCGATAAGCCTTTTCCGCGATAACTAGGTTTGACATATAAACGGCGTATCTCACCATAGGGCTGGGTATCAAACTGCATAACAATCGCCCCACAAGCAATAATCCCCTCTTCATTTTTCAAGCCTATTGCATAGACATTGGGTTGGCCCAATTGACTAACAGACAATGACTGTGCTGTCGCTACTGGATATAAAGAATTAATAAGTCTGTCGATATCAGAAAAAACATTAATCACATCGGGATCATCAGGGGTTAAATCTATTAACTGCATAGGTTATCTCTAATTTATTTTCTTATTTGTTAGCAAACTATAACGCATTGTAACAAATGAACAATAACTATGTTTTATGTCATTACTTTTAAAAAATACCGACACAAAATTATTATTGCAAAATAAAAAACAATAGTTTGACCTAGATGTACTATGACGGGCGTATAATGCAATCAATTAGAGTGTAAATTAGGAATAAATAATGTGGTTTAGCCCAAAAAAAAGAAAACAGGCGTTTGCAAAACAGCTAGTTAGTACACACGAAGCAGCTGCGATTATCGTTAACAACGACAACACTGTTATTGCAGTGAATGATGAGTTTACATCGCTAAGTAAGACACTTAACCAAACTAATGACACTAATACATTAACTTATTTAAATAAACGTTATAATCCAACAGGCAAAACCATTGCTTGTGGAAATAATTTGTTTTTAACCCAACACATTAGCCCGCTTACATTAAAAGAGCTTGATACATGCTCGCTACATGTATTTAAGCCTGAGCCGATAAGAGTGTTAGATGAGCAAGCTTGGCAAACACTTCTGAGTTTAGGTGAAGATATCTATGCAGTCTTCGATGATAACTCAAAGCTTGTTGCGAATAATTTAGATACGTCGAACAGTGCCGACGCAGCACTACTGCCCAAAGAAAACACTAAATTGCTAAACGTTTTACAAGATGCTTTAAATAGCGAACACGGTTCACTGTGTTTATCTGTAAAAGACAATATTTATTATAATGTTACCCACACTACTTTTAACTTCAATAATACCTTGTTGTCTGCATTTGTATTATCAAAACAATCACAAGTTGAAGACTATAAGCAATTTGAACTGTTATCTAAGGTGGTCAGCAATACCAGTACTAGTGTACTTATTACCAATAAAGATGGCTTAGTAGAATATGTTAACCCTGGCTTTGAAGTACTTTCAGGTTATACACTTGCAGAAGTAAAAGGCAAAAAACCAGGCAATTTCTTGCAGGGAGAACAAACAGACAAAGAAACCGTTAAGCGGATTTCAAAAAACCTTAAAAACAAACAACCATTTTATGAAGAAATACTAAATTTTGATAAAAATGGTGTGCCATATTGGATTGTTCTGTCGGTAAACCCAACATTTGATGATAATGGCCAGCACACAGGGTTTGTGGGCGTAAGTTCAGATATTCGCGAAATTAAGCGCCAAGTACTTGAACAAATAAACCAAAAAGATGCAATAAGTAGCCACTCGGCTGTGATTGAGTTTAATGAAGATGGCCAGTTCCTATCTGCCAATGAGTATACCGAAAAGCAATTAAACATATCTGAGGGCTCAAACATAGCGAGTGTGTTTGGTAATTTAAGGGATCATTTAGACGCTTCACGTATTCAAATACTCAACCAAGGCAAGCCGACTGAAGTAATGATGTCATTGACGCATCAAAATGAAGACGTAACGCTAGATTGCATTATTTCTTCTATTACCGATTTAAACGGTAAGGTTTCTAAATACGTTGTATTTGGTAGTAATGTCTCTTCTAGAAACAAATTAGTTACTGGAACGCATCAATCAATGTCAACCGTATTAGGGAAAATTCAAACTACGGTCACCACCATCAATGCCGTGGCAGATCAAACTAATTTACTTGCTCTTAATGCGGCCATTGAAGCTGCGAGAGCCGGTGAAGCTGGACGAGGTTTTGCCGTGGTTGCTGACGAAGTACGTAACCTTGCCAAAACGTCAAACGAAGCAGCGGCACAAATTGGACTTTTAATAAATGAAACTCAAACGCACGTTGACGAGCTGGCCTCATTTTTAAAATAATTAAATAGTTTGAGAAAACTTAACAAACTTGCTCAATCAACAAATTAAACTGTTCTTTAGTAAATTATTTTAATCCGGTAGAGTTGATATAGGCTGAAAAAATGTGGCTGTTTTTTGTTAAAATTTAAGTGATGTATAAAATAGAAAAAGGCGCTAACGAGCGCCTTTTTTATGTGCTATTAGAGCCCTTGCTCATCTGCCATTTTTTTAACTATTTGTGGTGCTGTCCACAGTGACGGAAGTAACACAAAAGAAACTGGCACCGCGGTCACCACAATAAAGGACTGTAGCGCTGAAATTCCGCCCTCGCCAATAGAGATAAGTAATGCAGCCACTGCCCCCATCATAATCCCCCAAAACACACGAATTGATGTTTGCGGATGATCGGTACCGGTCATCACCATAGATACCGAGTACGTCATTGAGTCACCGGTTGTTGCCACAAAAATAGTAGTCAGTACTAAGAATAATACAGACACAACAAACCCCATGGGTAACTGCTCAGTAATTGCTAACAATGCCGCTGGTAAATTAAGCCCTGCGAAAGGTTCTGATATAACACCTGGATTATTTAACTCAAAAAATATGCCTGAGCCACCCACAATGGTAAACCAAAAGCAGGTGATCACTGGCGCAACCACAGAGATGAGTAAAATCATTTCACGAATAGTTCGGCCACGCGATATACGCGCAACAAACATCGCCATTAAAGGGCCATAACCTAAAAACCAGCCCCAAAAGAATACGGTCCACCAGTCTAACCATGGTTTATCGGCACGAAACGTAGCCATAGGAATAAAGTTATCTAAGTACAAGCCAAACGATTGGATGTAGCTATCAATAATAAACGCAGTGGGCCCCACCAGTAATATAAACAATATCAGCACTACAGCCAAAACAACATTAAAACGACTTAACAGCTGAATACCTTTAGTAACGCCACTTACCGCTGAAAGTGTATAAATACCAATTAAACTAAATAAAATAACCACTTGTGTGGTGTATGTGTCAGGAATGTCAAACAATTTATCTAGGCCAAAGCTCACTTGCAATCCCAAAAAGCCAATTGGGCCCACAGTACCGGCAACCACCGCTAATACACAACATGCATCAACGACAGTGCCTAGCGCGCCTTTCATTACGCACTCGCCAAATACGGGATAAAGCAAAGTACGAGGTTTAAGTGGTAAGCCTTTTTCGTAATGGAGATGCATATAAACAATGCCGGTCAAACTGCCTAAAATGGCCCAGGCTAAAAAACCCCAGTGCATAAAGCTTTGTGCAAGTGCGTTGTAGGCGGCATCGTTAGTGCCTGTTTCACCAACAAATAGCGGTGGCGGAGAAATAAAATGTGCCATTGGCTCTGCTGCGGCCCAAAATACGCCGCCACCAGCAAGCAAAGTACACATAATAATACTTATCCACTTAAAGGTAGAAATTTCAGGGGTTTTTAAGCCACCCAGTACCACTGAGCCAGTGCGGCCGATAGCTAAGAAAATGCCAATCAAAAAGGTTAATAAAAGTAGGACTTGCCAAAAGGCGCCAAATATTTTGGTTGAGAAGGCAAAGGCCGTATTTATCCAATCAGACATCAGTTTAATGTCGTAAAGGGCCAGCGCGGCAAATAAAACTAATATACCGCCACTGATTAAAAATACGGGTATATCAACCCCATCCAGAAACTTAACTCGGGAAGAATGTGTTTCACCCGACTTTAAAGTTGCTTTAGTGGTATTCATTTATCGCTCCTAATGGTTCTTTAAAGTTACCGACATAGCGACACACCATGACATCACACTAAACCCTAGTTTCAACAAACGACAAAGCAACTCAAAAGCGAGTTTTAAGTACTTGTCATGTTCACGTTTAGGTAATGTCACAACAAGTAGACTTATTGCCAATTCCTGACTAGTTTAACGCGTTAAAAACGCTAAACCAATGCCTCAGGAATGATTTGTGTAGTAGTTACACAATAATAAAAGATAAATTACATCACGGTATCAAACAAACAAAAAATATACATTTTTGCTTTAGCAAAAGCGCGGTACGTTTTTAAACGTTGCTGCGCAGTGGGTACGCAAACAACGCGGCTTATCGATTAGGGCAACTAAACCTGTCGCTCTGTTAGTGATAAATACAGGGTTATTGATGCTGTTTATGCCATGTTAAATAGTTGCTGTGGGTTAATGGTTTTGCAAATAAATAACCTTGCACTGCATTCACGCCCATCGACTTTAATGTTGTTAGTTGCTCAGCACTTTCGACCCCTTCGGCCACAATGTTAATATTTAAGCTATGACCTAAGCCAATAATAGATTGCACAATACTTTGACCCGAAGCGCTATTGAGCACTTTATCAATAAAGCTTTTATCAATTTTTAACTCATCAATAGGAAAAACGCTTAAATGTTTTAAACACGAGTAGCCCGTACCAAAGTCATCAATTGAAAACACAAATCCCTGCGATTTTAATTCTTCCATTTGCTTTACGGTCCCCATCAAGTCACCCGCCAACATTGATTCAGTGATCTCTAATTTAATTCGAGTTGGCGAGACGTCAAACGCTTCAATTGCTTTAAATAGCTCACCTTTTAAAGTGGAAGAATTAAACTGACATTGGCTAATGTTAATTGATACGCTAAAGCTGTCATCGAGTAAGTTATTATCTCGAAGTGTTTCAAGTAAAATACAAATATCTCTTAATACAATATTTTGTAACTTTTGAATTAAGCCAAATTGCTCGGCAATTGGAATAAATGCATTAGGGGGGATAAGTCCTTTGGTTGGATGATTCCATCTTATTAATGCCTCAGCACCCACAAGGGTTCCATCAATTGCTAATTGTGGCTGAAAATAAGCACAAAACTCATCGCACGCGATAGCCCTGACAATGTCAGTTTCAAGCTCAGTTTGATTTTCCAGTAAGGTTTGCAGTGCGGGGTCGTAAAAGCTACTACTATTACCGCCTTTCATTTTAGAGCGATACATAGCGGTATCTGCAAATTTTAAAATATTAGCGGTTATGGCATTGCTCGTGTTAATCAAACAAATACCAATACTACAACTGACCTGAAACGCTAAATCGCCCACTTCAAATTTTTCATAAAAGACACTTTGTACTTTTTTAGCAATCAACTCAGATTCACTATTAGCTTGCATGTGGCTATCACCGACATGCTCGATAAGAATAATAAATTCATCACCACCGACTCGTGCGAGGGTATCTGCCGGGTTCAAAATAGCTGTTAATCGCTGTGATAACTCAACCAGTATTTCATCGCCTGCATTATGACCTAGTGAGTCATTTATGCGTTTAAAATTATCTAAATCTAAAAATAAGAGTGCGCCAGAATGATCAGACTGCTTAATTCGCTCCACATACATACTGAGCCTATCATTGAGCATTCTGCGATTAGGAAGGTTAGTGAGCGGATCGAAAAATGCTAACCGTTGTACTTCTTCTTCGGCAGCTTTGCGATTAGAGATATCTCTGGCCATCCACACCACATGTCTCAGTGACGGGTTATTAGGCTGGTAACTTTCAAGTGGAGCTGTTCGCCCTTCAAATGTAAGCTGCTTACCTTTTATATTGAGCTGATATTCAAACACTTGAACTTCATTAGTTTGCAACGTTTTGTCAATCACCGCCAGAATAGGATTTGCATCTTCAGGAGGCATAATATCTCTGACATTTTGATTAATAACGTGCTCTTGGCTTAAATATAAACTTTCATTAGCTGTGCCGTAAACATTGGTATACTCCCCCTCTTCACTCAAAATGAGGGTTAGATCAGGAAGCACTTTTGTAAAGGCTTTAAACTTTTCATTACTTTGCTGTAATTCAAAAAGCAACGCGTTTAATCTTAGTGACTCGGTGTGCTTTTCAAGAGCAATACTGGTGAAATCAACAAAAAAATCTATTAATTCTAAATCTTGTGGTGTCGGTGACTTTGCGCTGTCATGATAAATTGCAAAAGTGCCTAATATGTCTGATTTTGTTGAAATAATGGGGGTAGACCAACATGACCTTAAACCATAACTTAACGCCAATGCTCTATAATCATCCCATAATAGCGATGTTGAAATATCTGCGGCTATAATGCGTTTTTTTTCATAGGCTGCAGTACCGCATGAACCGACAGTTGGCCCTATTTTCACACCATTAATTGCTTGGCAGTAACCCTGTGCAATATTAGGTGCCGCGCTATGAAATAGCTGCTCTCCTTTGAGCGTTAATATAGAGCACTTTGCAGAGGAGTCTTCAATAAGCTCCTCAATAGATAAACAAATATTTTCCAGTACCTCATCAAGTGGCGCACCGAGTGCTATTTTCGATAATATACTTTGTTGCTGAGAAAGCAGCTTTCTGACTCTCATTATTTCAATCAAATTATATTCCTCAACAATCACTAACGCTAAATGCGTCGCTCTATTTTAGGGCCTGTTTATAATAATTTATTATAGTCTTTTGACTATACATAATATTGAAATCAGCATCTATGCTATTTTCGTCTATTTCACGAGCGTTTGCCATTCAATACAAGGTGGCGATTTGAAATGTACTTATCAACAAATCATTTATTTACATACCATCTGTAAATACCCTTTATTAAATACTTTGTTACTTAAAAGTACTGTTTAAAATCATCAAGCTATTTATAATAG